>DATAFT010000226.1:0-2632 GCA_036257295.1 Thermoanaerobaculia bacterium | reverse complement strand
GGTCTGGTTGATCACCGCCGCCGGCTCGCTTCCCTCACGATCGCCGCCGTCGAGCAGGCGACCCGCGAGCAACGTCGTTCCCATCGCCGAGAGGTAGCCCGGCGTCACCAGGCGGATGTTGGCCACGGCGTTCGGCGGCTGTGGCCGCGCTTCAGCCTCGATCAGGAAGCCACCGCCGGGGAACACCAGCGGGAGCCCCGTCGTGAATCCGGCGCTGGTCACCCCGGGCAACGCGAGAACGCGATCGAGCACGCCGGTGTAGAAGGCCGATCGCCGCGCTAGGTCCGCGTAGCGCGGCACCGGGAGCTCGGTGCGCAGCGTGAGCACCTGCTCGCCGCGGAACCCGGGATCGACTGCGCTCAGTCGCGCGAACGTCTGCGTCATCAAGCCCGCGGCCACCAGCAGGACGACAGCGAACGCGGTTTGCCCCGCGATCAGCCAGGAGCGCGCACGACCCGCCGTAGCCGCCCCACCGGCCCGCGCGTCCACCTGGCGCAGCGTGCTCGCGAGCCCGAGCCGCCAGGCGAGTCGCGAGGGCACCGCTCCGAGCAGCACGGTGGTCGCCACGCACAGGACCGCAGCGAATACGAACAACCCGCGATCCATGGTGAGGGTCGCGGAGGTGAGATCGCGCGGCACCAGGTGCGACAGGGATTCGAAGACCTGCAACGCGGCCAGCACGCCGAGCGCCGTTCCCGTCGCCGACAACACCAGATGCTCGGTGACCACTTGGCGGAAGACGCGGCCGCGCCCGGCGCCGAGCGCGATGCGCACCGCGACGTCCCGGTGGCGCTCGACCGCACGGGCCAGAACCAGGTTCGCCAGATTCGCCGCAGCGATCAGCAGGACGCACGCCGCGATCGAGAACAGGAGCAGCACGGCGGTCCGTGCCTCGCCCACCACTTCGTCCCGCAGCGGCACCACGCCCGCGCTCAACTTGTAGAGAGCAGGCGAGTCCGCGTTCAACCGGAGCGCGATGGCGGCCATCTCGTCGCGGGCCTGCGCGAGCGAAGCACCGGCACGCAGCCTCGCAACCACGCTGAGGACATACGCGGTCCGGTACGCGAGCTGTTCCGCCGTCAACGCCATCGGCGTCCAGATCTCGGTCCCGCGCGCCGGGTAGTCGAAGCCGGCGGGCATCACGCCGACCACGGTGTGCGGAACGTCGTCGAGCAGAATCGATCGGCCCACGATCGACGGCGAACCACCGAACCGCGACTGCCACAGCGCATGTCCGAGGATTGCCACGCGCGCGCCACCGGCGCGATCCTCGTCGGCGAGGAAGCCCCGGCCCAGCCCCGGTCGCACTCCGAGAACGTCGAACAGATCGTGCGTTACGCGAACACCCTGCAGTCGCACCGGCTCACCGGAGCCGGTGAGGCTCGGGCTGCCGAGGTCCAACGCCGCCATGCCGTCGAAGGCGGCGATCTGCTCTTTCCAGGCGACGTAGTTCGACGGCGTCGGATTGATGTCGGACGGCAGCCCGACGCTCGAGCCGTCCTCCCAGAGCATCACCAGGCGTGAGGGATCGGCGTAGGGCAACGGCTCCAGGATCACCGCGCGCAGCAGCGAAAAGATCGCGGTGGTGCCACCGATGCCGAGCGCGAGCGTCAGGATGGCCGCGAGCGTGAAGGCGGGTCGCCGGACGAGCGTCCGCGCGGCGTGGCGAAGATCGCCGCCGAGGTCGTCGAGCCACCGCCATCCCCAGGCTTCGCGGCTCTGCTCGCGCAGGCGGAAGCTGTTGCCGAAGCGCGCCGGCTCCGGCATCTCGGCACGGTGCGCTTCCATCTCCCGCTCGAGCTCGCGCGCGAGCCGGCGGCGATTGACCAGAAACCAGATCCGGCGCGGCCACTCGGGCACGTTGATCGTCCTTTCGTCGTCAGGCGCCGTCGAGCAGGAGGCCGATGGCGGACGACACGCGGCGGTACTCCGCCAGCTCCGCTTCGAGCTGGCGCTTGCCGCTGGCTGTGAGTCGATACTCTCGGACCTCTCGTCCCGTTTCCGACTTGGTCCAGGCCGCCTTGACCCACCCCTTGACCAGCAGCTTCTGCAGCGCGGGGTAGAGGGAGCCTTCCTCGACGCTGAGCACCTCGTTGGAGAGGTGGTGGATGCGCTGGGCGATGGCGTAGCCGTGGAGGGGACCCTGCGCCAGGACGCGTAGGATCAGCATGACGAGAGTGCCGGGAGGAAGCCCTGGGTCTCTAGGCATAGTTCAACTATGCCTAGACTACTACGGACGGAGTCGAGCTGTTACATGCGAGGTCGAGCCGTCGGCAGGCTGGTCCATTTGACGCTCGCGCTCGTGGCGTCGGCATGTGGCGAAGGCGGCGGGTCGGGCCCGACCGCGCCTCTCGCGCCCGCACCAGCCGAAAGGGCGATAGCGATCGCATCGATCGCACCCCCGACGGCTCGACGCTGCGCGTCGACGCGTGTCCCGAGCAGGAGCCGCTGGGACTCTGCACCGAAGATCTGCGGGTGACGTTCTCCGTCCTCCCCGAGCGCGATCTGGCGCAGGCGAGGATCTCCATGACTTTCTACGAAGGCGACCTCCGCGGCCGCCAGTGCGCCACCGCGACCAGCGAAACGCTCGATCTCACCGCCGGCCGCCGCGCGTCGAAGATGGTCTCGCGCG
>DATAFT010000202.1:0-3173 GCA_036257295.1 Thermoanaerobaculia bacterium | reverse complement strand
GGTCTCACCATCGTCTCCGGATTCGCCCGCGGCATCGACACCGCGGCGCACCGCGCCGCCCTGCGCGACCCCAGCGGCTCGACCGTCGCCGTGCTCGGCTGCGGGCTCGACGTCGACTATCCACGAGGATCGGCGCGGCTGCGGCGCGACATCGAGCGGCAGGGCGCCCTGATCTCGGAGTTCGCGATCGGGATGCCCGCGCTGCCGGAGAACTTCCCGGTCCGCAACCGCATCATCGCGGCGCTCGGGTGCGCCTGCCTGGTCATCCAGGCGGCCCCGCGCAGCGGCTCGCTGTCGACGGCGCGCCAGGCGCTCGACCTCGGTCGCGACGTGTGGGCGCTGCCGGGAAGGATCTTCGATCGCCGCTCGACCGGAGCCAACCAGCTCATTCGCGACGGCGCGAGCCCAGCCCTCGATCCCGAGCACCTGCTCGACTCGTTGCCGCTCGCGGTCAAGGAAGAGCTCGAGCGGATCGCGACGCTCCAGGCCGCATCCGCGGCGCCCGCCTCTGCAGCGATCGACGGCGGGAGCGCGCAGCCGCCGACGCCGCAGGGTGTTGCGCGCCGGCTGCTCGAAACGCTCTCGGTCGGCGATCCCACCACCGTGGAGGAGTTGGCGCGCCGATCGGGACAGACCATCGATCGCGTGCTGGCGGCGCTCCTGGACCTGGAGATCGAAGGCCGCGTCGGCCGCGTCGCGGGATCTCGCTACGTCCGGCGAGCGCCGATGGCCCGCCTATAATCACTGGCGATGCACGATCCTCCAACATCGCCGGCACCGCCCCCCTCCCCGGCGATGCTGGAGTCGATTCGATCTCAGTCATCACCGGCACCACCCCAGCCCCCCGGCGATGACTGAGATCCACGTGATCGGCGGCGGCCTCGCTGGTTGCGAGTGCGCATGGCAGCTCGCCAGCCGCGGCCAGCGGGTGGTCCTGTGGGAGATGAGACCGCGCACCACCACGCCCGCCCACGCCACCGATCGCCTGGCGGAGCTGGTCTGCTCGAACTCGCTGCGCAGCGACGACCCCGATCACCCCGCCGGTCTGCTCAAGCGCGAGATGGAGTCGCTGGGGTCGCTGGTGCTGAGCGCCGCGCGCGCGGAAGCGGTGCCGGCCGGCAGCGCGCTCGCGGTGGATCGGGAGCGGTTCGCCGCGGCGGTGAGCGACGCGCTGGCGGGCCACCCCGAGGTCGAGCTTCGACGCGAGGAGGTGGTCGACCTGCCGGAGGGCGACGTCGTCCTGGCCACCGGGCCGCTCACTTCGCCCGCGCTCTCACGATGGCTCGCCGAGCTCCTGGGCGCCGAGCACCTCTACTTCTACGACGCCATCTCACCGGTGGTGGAAGCGTCGAGCCTCGATCTCGATCGTCTGTTCGCGGCCTCTCGCTACGGGAAGGGCGGCGGCGACGACTACCTGAACGCGCCGATGAACCGCGGTGAGTACCTCGCCTTTCGTCAGGCGGTGCTCGACGCCGAGGTGCTGGCGCTGCGCGACTTCGAGCAGGCGCTCTTCTTCGAGGGCTGCCTCCCGATCGAAGAGCTGGCGCGGCGAGGCGAGGACACCATGCGCTTCGGACCGATGAAGCCGGTGGGGTTGACGCCGCCGAGTGGCGAGCGTCCCTACGCCGTGGTGCAGCTGCGACAGGAGAACCTGGCCAAGAGTCAGTACAGCCTGGTCGGTTTCCAGTCGCGCCTCAAGTGGCCCGATCAACGACGCGTGCTGCGCACGATCCCGGGCCTCGAGCGCGCCGAGTTCGTGCGACTCGGTCAGGTGCACCGCAACACGTTCGTCAACGCGCCGGTCCATCTCGACGCCTGCTATCGGTTGAAGCCGATGCCGCGGGTGCGACTTGCGGGCCAGCTCACCGGCGTCGAGGGCTACCTCGAGTCGGCGGCGACCGGACTCGCCGCGGCGCTCTATCTGCTGCTCGAGCGTCGGGGCAGACCATTCGCGACGCTGCCGGCGACGACGGCGCTGGGCTCCCTGGCGCGTCATCTCACCGAGTCCGACCCGCGACGCTTCCAGCCGGCCAACGTGAACTACGGGCTCTTTCCCGCGCTGGCCAAACGAGCCTCGCGCGGCGATCGCCGCGCGGCCTACGCCGCGCGCGCCCGAGCCGACCTCGCGTCTTGGGCGGCCGAACACGACTTCGCGGCGTCGGCCCCGGCGCCGCTGCTCCGAGCCGGATAGCGCTGCCGGGATGGAGAGCACCATCAACGCGTTCCTCGAGCATCTCGCCTACGAGCGCGGGATGTCGGAGCGCACGGTCGAGGCCTACGGCGGCGACCTGCGGCGCTATGCCGATTTCGTCACCGGCTATCTCGGACGCGAACCAGAGAGTCTCGGTCCCGCCGACCTCGACACCGCGACCATCCGCGGTTTCCTCGCCGAGCTCGCTCTGCGCCGGGGCGTCTCGCGCCGATCGCAGGGGAGAGCGTTGTCGGCGCTGCGCACGTTCTTTCGCTGGGCCGCTCGCGAGGGACTGGTGAAGGTCAATCCGGCGCTGCATCTGCAGGCGCCCAAGGCCGAGCAGAAGTTGGCGCGGCACCTGCGTCCGGCCGAGATCGAGCTGCTGCTGGCGGCGCCCACCGGCACCGGTCCCTTGGTCGATCGCGACCGCGTCATCCTCGAGCTGCTCTACGCGAGCGGCCTGCGCGTCGGTGAGCTGGTGTCGCTCGACTGGTCGGACCTCGACTTGCGCGCCCGCGTTCTCCGCGTCGTTGGTAAGGGCGACAAGGAGCGCATGGTCCCGTTCGGTCGACCGGCGCGCGAGGCGCTCGAGCGCTGGCGCGTCTCCTGCGAGGAGCTGCGCAAGGGACCAGCGCCGGCGTCTCCTCGCCGCGGAAGACGGAGCCGCGGTCGCCCCCCGGCCGACGACGACGCGCTACTGCTCAATCGATCGGGCGGCCGGCTCACCGACCGTTCGGTGCGCCGCATCCTCGATCGCTGGGTGGAAGCGGCGGCGATCCAGGGCGGTGTCCACCCCCACACCCTGCGCCACACCTTCGCCACCCATCTGCTCGAGCAGGGCGCCGACCTGCGCTCGATCCAGGAGCTGCTCGGCCACAGCTCGCTCGGCACCACGCAGAAGTACACTCACCTCGAGATCGGGCGGCTGCTCCAGGTCTACCGCGACTCGCACCCACGCGCACGGGCCGGCTCCGAGGTCGAA
>DATAFT010000179.1:0-4883 GCA_036257295.1 Thermoanaerobaculia bacterium | reverse complement strand
TGACGTCGAGCGAGGCTGCCCGCCGCACCCGATGGACCTCGCCGGCGAGGCGGCCCGGCGCGCGGTCGAGGACGCCGGGGCGTCCGGCGACCTCGCCGCAGCGATCGACACCCTCGCGGTGATGCGCCTGTTCGGCGACTCCTCACCCCGGCGCGCGCCCGAGCACGGCCGGTCCAACAATCCGCCGCGCTCGGTGGCGCGACGAATCGGGGCCGATCCAGCCAACGCGATCTACGTCGAGGTCGGCGGGAACTCGCCGCAGAAGTGGGTCAACCTGATGGCCGAGCGCATCGCTGACGGCTCTGCCGAGGTCGTTCTCCTCGCCGGCGCCGAGGCCATCGCTACGCTCAAGCGCGCCGCCCGCGCCGGCGTCAAGCTCGAGTGGAACGAGGACGCCCCTGGCACTCTCGAGGACCGCGGGTTGGGGCCGTCGTTGCTCAACCCCTACGAGATCGCGCACGGCATCACCTTCCCCACCCAGGTCTATCCGCTGTTCGAGCAGGCGATCCGCCATCGCCGCGCGACACCGCTCGACGATCACCTCGAATCGATGGGACGGCTCTTCGCCCCGTTCACCGAGGTCGCCGCCGGCAATCCCTACGCCTACTTTCCCAAGGCGCGCTCACCGCGCGAGCTGGCGACCCCGGAAGGCGAGAACCCCTTCATCGCCCTGCCCTACGGCCGCCTGATGAACGCGCGCGACGGCGTCGATCAGGGCGCCGCCGTGCTCCTCACCTCGGTCGGTCGCGCTCGCTCGCTCGGCATTCAACCTGAGCGATGGGTCTTCCTGCATGGCTGCGCCGACGCCTCCGAGCCTTTGATGAGTGAGCGCGAGGACTACACGCGCTGCCCGGCGATCCGCGTCATGGCCGAGCGCGCCTTCGAGATGGCGGGCATGGGCCTCGACGACGTGTCCGCGATCGATCTCTACTCGTGCTTCCCGTCCGCGGTCGAAGTCGCATGCGCGGAGCTCGGCCTGCGCGAGAACGATCCACGCGGTCTCACCGTCACCGGCGGTCTGCCCTTCTTCGGCGGCCCCGGCAACAACTACTCGATGCACGGCATCGCCGAGATGGTCGGGCGACTGCGCGGCAAACGGGACGAGGTCGGTCTGGTCACCGCCAACGGCGGCTACCTCTCCAAGCACTCGATGGGCCTCTACTCGGCGCAGCCGGTCGAAGGCGACTGGCGGCGCGAGGATCCCGCTTCGTATCAGGCGGCGCTCACGGCGCGCCCGAAGCCGGCGGTGGTCGAGGAGGCGAACGGGAACGCCACCATCGAGACCTACACCGTGGTCTTCGACGACCAGGCGGCGCCGCGCCTGGGCATCGTCGTCGGACGACTCGACGACGGACGCCGGTTCCTCGCCAACATCCCGCCAGACGATCGCACGCTGCTCGGCTCGCTGGTGCGCGAGGATGGCGTCGGCACGCGCGGGCGGGTCGCGCGAGAGAACGGCACGAACGTTTTCCGGATGTGACCTTTCACGCCTCCAGGTTCTCGTAGTACGGCAGCGTGATCGTCTCGCGACCGCCGGTGGACTCCGAGGGCCGCGCTTCGCCGACCATCGCGATGGTGACCGGTGAGACCACCGAGCCGTCGGTCATCACGTTGACGCACGCCGGCCGGCCGCTCGCGAACGCGCGCTCGAGCGCTGCCGCGAGCTCGCCGGGTTCTTCCACGTACTCCGCGTGACAACCGAAACCCGCGGCGGCGAGGTCGTAGCGGATCGGACCGAGCTCGGTGGCCACCCTCCGTCCCGGGCCGTAGACGAGGTCCTGGCCGTGCGCCGACATGCCCCAGAGCTGATCGTTGTTGACCACGGTGACGATCGGCAGGTGGTGGCGCATCATGGTGTCGAACTCGGCGAAGTTGAGTCCCACTGAGCCGTCGCCAACGACGCAGAGGACCGGCCGGTCCGGATGCGCGACCTTGGCCGCGATCGCGAACGGCATCCCGGTGCCGAGGCACCCGAGGTAGCCGTGCGACATCCAGCTCCCGCCGCCCTCGACCTCGGCCACCATCTCCATCCAGGTCGATGTCTCGCCGCCGTCGGCAGCGACGATCGCGCCCGGCGGAAGAGCGCTCGCGATCTCGGTGACCAGACGGTAGGGGTGCACCGGGCCGGTCTGGCGCGCCATCGCCTCGGCATAGGCGACCTGGTGCGCCTCGCGAGCGCTCCGGATATGCGCGAGCCACTCCTCGCGCTCGGGCCAGAACAAATGCCAGGCGGAGTCGAGCAGCGCGCGCAACGTCTCGCGACAGTCGGCGGCGATCCCCAGATCGACGTAGCGGTTGCGGCCGATCTCCTCGCCCGCGATGTCGACCTGCACCACGCGCGCGGCGGGCGGAATGAGCCGGGCCCCGCGCGTGAAGAGTCCGAGCCGAGCGCCGAAGAGGAGGACGAGATCGGCCTCCATCCCGGCCTGCGCCGCGACCCCCAGGTTGGCGAACGATCGACCCGACAGCGGATGGCTCGCGGGCAGCAATCCGTGGGCCTTGCCGTTCGAGAAGACCGGGATGCGGGTGAGCTCGGCAAACTGGCGCAGCTCGGTTCCGCAGCCCGAGAACCAGGCGCCCCCGCCGACCAGGATGGCAGGCCGCTTCGCCTCCTCGATCCAGGCGAGAACCGTCTCGACCGCGTGGGGCGACGGCGCCGGCGCGGTGTCGGGCGCGATTTTCCGTGGGAACGACACTCGCTCCTCGTCGACGCGCGCGACCAGCACGTCGACCGGCAGCTCGAGAAAGACGGGGCCCGGGCGGCCGGTGGTGGCGATCCGCAGCGCCTGGGCGACCAGGTCGGGGATGCGCTCGGTGTGAGTCACCCGGTGCGCCCACTTCGTCACCGGCGTCACCATCGCCACCTGGTCGATCCCGCCCTGGAGCGGGAGCGTCTCGGCGTCGCGCAACGGCGCCGCGCCGGCGATGAAGAGCGTGGGGACGCAGTCGAGATAAGCGTTGGTGATGGCGGTTACACAGTCGGTGAAGCCGGGCCCCGCGGTGACCAGCACGACTCCGGGCTTGCCCGTGGTGCGCGCCCAACCATCCGCTGCGTGTCCCGCGGCCTGCTCGTGGCGGGTGTCGACCAGCCGCAGACCGGCCGCTTGCGCCGCCTGGAGGATGGCATCGAGGTGCCCGCCGTGGAGCGTGAACACGGTGTCCACGCCCGCCTGCAGTAGCACCCGAACCAGCATGGTGCCGCCGTCGATCTTGGCCATTGTCGCGCTCCTCGTCGGTCGGAGATTAGGTTTGCCGACGATGGTCGCAGAAGCCTCGCAGCGCCGCGCCGTCCAGCGGGAGGGGGCGGCGCTCACCCGAAGGGTGGGGCGAACCGATCGTTGGGCGCGGGTAGACTGCAGGAATGGAGTCCGTGACCGGCACGACCACCGCCACCCCTCCCCGGCCCTGGCGCCACAATCCGGAGATCATCGATCTCGGAAACCCCGACGTCTTCGTCGACGGCGTGCGCCACGACGCGTTCGACGTGCTTCGTCGCGACTATCCCGTCTACTGGAACGAGGAGCCGGCGGGTTGGGGCCCGGGCTTCTGGAACCTCACCCGCCACGAGGACGTGGTCGCGGTGTCGCGCGATCCCGGCACCTTCTCGTCGGCGCAGGGGATCAACATCACCTATCACCCGTCGATGGATCCCAAGGTGGTCAATGCGCTGATCGGGGGGATGATCACCATGGACCCGCCGCTTCACAACGCCTACCGCAAGGTGGCGCTGCCGTTCTTCACCAAGAGCGCGCTGGAGCGGCTCGAGTCGCGCATCCGTGAGGTCGCCCGGGAGGTGGTGACCGCCGCCGCCGAGCGCGGCGAGTGCGACTTCATGAAGGACGTCGCCGCGCCGCTCCCGATCGCGGTGCTGTGCGAGATCCTCGGCGTACCCGACTCCGACCGCGACAAGATCTTCGAATGGTCGAACCTGTTGGTCGGCGGCATCGACCCCGATCTCGGGGTGTCGCAGGAGAACGTGATCCCGATCTACCTGCAACTCTTCGCCTACGGCCAGCGCCTGATCGAAGACCGCAGGCGCACGCCGCGCGGCGACCTGATGACGGCGATCGCCAACGCCAAGATGGAGGACGGCGCGCCGATCCCGGAGGACCTCCTCAACGGCTTCTTCCTGTTGATGGTGATCGCCGGCAACGAGACCACGCGCAACTCGATCGCCGGGGGCATGCACGCGCTGATCGAGCATCCCGACCAGCATCGCCGCCTACGTGACGATCCGTCGCTCCTCCCCACGGCGGTCGAGGAGATCCTGCGCTGGGTGTCGCCGGTGCTCTACATGCGGCGCACCGCGACGCGGCCGACCGAGATCCGCGGCGTGCCGATCGCCGAGGGCGACAAGGTGGTGATGTGGTACCCGGCCGCCAACCGCGACGCCGAGGTGTTCGCCGACCCCGACCGCTTCGACGTCGGCCGCGACCCCAACCCTCACCTCGCGTTCGGCATCGGCCAGCACTTCTGCCTGGGCGCGCAGCTCGCGCGCCTCCAGCTTCGCGTCATGTTCTCCGAGCTGCTCGATCGGCTGAAGACGGTCGAGCTCACCGGCCCAGTGCGGCGCATCCGCACCAACTTCCTGGGCGCGATCAAGTCGATGCCGGTGCGCTGCGGATAGGCCCTACCCTTCCGGCAGCCGATCGATCCGCCGCACCACCTCGCCCTCGGGCGAGACACCCGCAAGGATCCCGGCCTCGAGGTCGCCCACCCACACCACGCCCGTGGCGTCGACCGCGAGCGCCCGCGGATGGGTGACCTCGCGCGAGGCGGCCAGGCGTTGCGGCGCGCCACAGGTCGACTCGCACTCGACCTTCCAGAGCGCGCCGTCGCCGGCGGTGGTCACGTAGAGACGCCGGCGCTGGCGGTCATAGGCG
>DATAFT010000096.1:0-3880 GCA_036257295.1 Thermoanaerobaculia bacterium | reverse complement strand
CGCTCGACCCGCGCCAACGCGTTCTTCGCCGGCCTCGGGCGGCGCCGCCGGATCGCCCTGTTCGACACCCTGGTGGAACGCCATCCGGTCCCAGAGCTGGTGGCGGTGCTGGCGCACGAAGTGGGTCACTACAAGCGCCGGCACATCCCCAAGATGCTGACCTTCGCTGTGCTCCACTTCGGCGTGCTCTTCTATCTGCTGTCGGTGGTGCTGACCTCGCCGGCGCTGCATCGAGCGTTCTACGTCGAGCAGCCCTCGGTCGCGGCCGGCCTGGTCTTCTTCGGCCTGCTCTACACCCCGGTCGAGCTGGTGATGTCGGTGGTGCTCAACGCCGTGTCCCGACGACACGAGTACCAGGCCGACCGTTTCGCCGCCGAGACCACGGGCGACGGCGCCTCGATGGTCGGCGCGCTCAAGCGGCTGGCGATCGAGAACCTGTCGAACCTCACCCCGCATCCGCTGGTGGTGGCGCTCGAGGCGTCGCACCCGCCGGTGGTGCGCAGAATCCGCGCGCTGGAGGCCATCGCGGCGCAGCGTCAAGTCCGCTGACCGACGCGGCCGAGGATCTCGAGCGGTCCGACTTCGCGCACCAGCGCGAGGTCCTCTTCGCTGCGCACCACCAACGTTCCGGCGAAGCCCAGCGCGTTCACCTCGATCGGTCCCGTCGCTCCACTCGAGCGCGGCAAGACCAGCATCCAGTCGCGGGTCATCAGGAGGTTGTAAGGGGCCAGTCGATGATCGGCGCCAGAGCCGCGGTCGGGCTCGCGGCCGAGCTCGAGGCCGTTCTCAGTGACGAGCTCGCGATAGACCGCGAGGTCATCGCCACCGCCGAGCTTCGCGATCCGGTGCCGGTACCCGAGCTCGCGCGCGGCGTCGTGTCCGCCCGCGAGCGCCGAGCCGAACGCGCGATCGAGCGGGAACCGTTCGCCATTCGGACCGAGCGGGAACGGCACCAGCTGGAGATGCTTGTGGCTCTGGCTCGCCCCCGCCGCGGCCGCGGAGTTGTAGAACACGAGACCGTCGATCGCGCCCAGGCAGATCCGGGCGGCGACGAGATCCTCGGCGGTGAGCGGCCTCTCCTGCTCCTCGTACTCGCGCGTGACGATCAGGAGGTGACGATCGATCAGGTTGTACTTGTTGAGCAGGCAGACGTGCGTCGGCGTGATCGCCCCGACTAGAAGTGTGGGCTCGTAGGGCGGCAGAAACGGCGACCGCGAAGCACTGCCGCCCGCATACCGCGATTGTGAGGCGGCCTTGGCCTGCTGCGCGGCGAGACCGAACCGAGGCGCCAGCACACGAACCACGAAGGAGATCCCACCGTCGACGACGATCTCCTCCCTGCTCTCGAGCTCGAGGCGCGCGCCGGAGGCGCCCGACGCGAGGAAGCGCTCGGCGACGCGCGACCGCAGGTCCGACGGCGAGACCAGGGGCGGCGAGGTGTCGTCGCGCGACATCGCGGCGACCCTAGCAGGGTGGAGGACGTCGAGGCTCGACGACGGCGTGACCGCTATACTCCTGCGCCGTTGAGCGCAGCGCCCCCCGCCACGAGCCCCCACGGCCCAGTCCTACGCACCGTCCTGCTCGCCCTCGCCATCATCGTCTGGTCTGCAGTGGTCCATCACGACGTGGTGGCGTTCCTGTGGGACCGCATCGGCGTGGCGCCGCGCGCCGAAGACGAGGTCGAAGTGGACGACCTGCTCGCTTCGATGTCGCTCGACGAGAAGATCGCGCAGCTCCACGGCACGGGGCAGATGCGCGCCACCGTCAACCGACGGCTCGACGTGCCGGCGTTCGAGACCGCCGACGGCCCCCACGGCATCGGCGAGGCGGTATGGCGCTATCTCTATCGGCACACCGATCGTGCCACCGCCTTTCCGGCCGCCATCGCGATCGCCGCTTCCTGGGACCCCGACCTCGCGGCCCGCGTCGGCGGCGCGATCGCTATCGAGGCGCGCGCCAAGGGGCGCAACTGGCTGCTCGCGCCGGCGGTCGACCTGGTGCGCGATCCCCGCGCCGGACGCGTGTTCGAGGCCTACGGCGAGGACCCCTACCTCTCCGGTCGTCTCGGCGCTGCCTTCGTGCGCGGGGCGCAGGCGCAAGGCGTGATCGCGACCCCCAAGCACTTCGTCTGCCACCACCACGAGACCTTGCACCGTGACGTCGACGCTCGCGTGGGCGAGAGAGCGCTGCGCGAGCTCTACCTGACGCCGTTCGAGGCGGCGGTGCGCGAGGGCGGCGCGCGCTCGATCATGGCCGCGGGCAACAGCGTCAACGGCATCCACTGCACCGAGCACGAGTGGCTGCTGCGCAGCGTGCTACGCGACGAGTGGGGGTTCGATGGGGTGGTGATATCGGACTGGGACGCCGCCACGTCGACCGCCGCCTCGATCGACGCCGGGCTCGACGTCGAGATGCCGAAAGCCAAGTTCTACGGCGCTCCGCTGCAGGCCGCGGTCGAGAGCGGACGCGTGCCGGCGTCGCGGGTCGAGGACGCCGCTCGGCGCGTGCTCGGAGTCAAGCTCGCGGCCGGCCTCTTCTCGCGTCCGCTCGAGCTCGATCCCACGCGGGTCGGCGCCACCGAGCATCGCGAGCTCGCGCTCGAGGCGGCGCGCGAGTCGATCGTTCTGCTCGAGAACCGCGGCGACTTTCTGCCGCTGCGACCGAAGGCGAACAGCACTATCGCCGTGCTCGGTCCCTGGTCGCGGCGCGCAGCGCTCGGCGGGCGCGGATCGAGCGAGGTGAAGCCGCTGCAGGCGGTGACGACCGCCGACGGGCTGCGCGCCGCCGTTCCCGGCGGTGTGCGCGTCGAGACTCTGACCGATTGGAGCGACGATCGCCGCGTGGCCGCGATCGCCGCTGCAGCCGACGTCGTGGTGCTCGCGCTCGGCCTCGGCCCGCGACTCGAAGGCGAGTCGCTCGATCGGGTGGGCAACGACCTGACGTTGCCCCCGGACCAGGTCGGTCTGATCGAGCGCGTGCTCGAAGCCACCTCGCGTGTGGTCGTCGTTCTCCACGCCGGCAGCGCCATCGCGATGGACCCTTGGATCGATCGGGTGCCCGCCGTGGTGGTGGCGTGGTACCCAGGGGAGCTGGGCGGGCAAGCGCTGGCCGAGATTCTCCTCGGCATCGTCGATCCCTCCGGAAAGCTGCCGCTCACCTTTCCACGAGCGGCGTCGCAGCTTCCGACGTTTGGGGCGTTCCCCGAGCGGGTGAGCGAGTATCGCGAGGGCGTCTTCGTCGGCTACCGTCACTTCGACGCCAACGCGCTCGAGCCACTGTTCCCGTTCGGTCACGGCAGGAGCTACACCCGGTTCGAGTACTCCGACCTGGTCGTCGAGTCGCGCGGACAGGGCCCGCAGATCGCCGTCGATGTCCGCTTCGCCGTGCACAACGCGGGCGATCGCGCGGGAGCCGAGGTGGCGCAGGTCTACGTGCACGACCTCGAGGCGAGCGTGGCGCGGCCGCCGCGCGAGCTCAAGGGGTTCGCCCGACTGGAGCTCGAGGCCGGCCAGAGCCGCGAGGTGAAGCTCACGCTCGGCTATCGCGACCTGGCGTTCTTCGACGAGGCGACGCGCGCATGGACGGTCGAGCCCGGTGCGTTCGAAGTGCAGGTGGGCGCCTCGTCCCGCGATCTGCGACTGCGACGTCAGTTCACGTACGGCGCGCAGTAGCCGGTCGCCGCCAGCCCTCGACCCTTGATCATTTCCATCGCCTGTGCCAACGTCGCACCGCGTTTTCTTTTTTTGCATTGCCGTTTCGAGGAGGAACCATGCGTCGGTCCTGCCACGGCCTCGCGCCGTTCGCTCTCGTTCTCTTATTGTCCTGTAGCGATCGCCGACCGGTCGAGCCCGTCGAGAGCGAGGCAACGGTCGAGGTGCTG
>DATAFT010000194.1:0-1689 GCA_036257295.1 Thermoanaerobaculia bacterium | reverse complement strand
GGCGGCGACCGGCCGGCCGGTGAGGATCAGGTCGAGAGCGCGCCCCATGCCGATGATGCGCGGCAGTCGGATGGTGCCGCCGTCGAGGAGCGGAACACCCCATCGCCGGCAGAACACTCCGAACACCGCATCCTCCTCGACCACGCGCAGATCGCACCACAGCGCGAGCTCGAGCCCGCCGGCCACGGCGTGGCCGGCGACGGCGGCGATCACCGGCTTCGAGAGCAGCATGCGCGACGGGCCCATCGGGCCGTCGGTGGCGAGCCGATCGAAAGCGTCGCCAACCTTGGGGGTAGGGATACGGTTCTCGCCGGTGGCGGTCGCCACCGCTTTGAGATCGGCGCCGGCGCAGAACGTGCCGTGATCGCCGAACAGCACACCCACGCGCGCTTCGTCGTCGCGCTCGAACGCGAGGAAGGCCTCGGCGAGTGCCATGGCAGTCGCTCGGTCGACGGCGTTGCGCACCTGCGGCCGGCGCAGGATCACGGTCGTTACTGGGCCGTTCTTCTCGGTCGAGACGCTGGTCTCGCTCATGCTCGCACCTCCTCCATGTCGGCTGGCGGCGTTCGCGCTACGAGCGTGGTGTCTACCATGCCCTACGCGCGAGTGATGTTGGCGCCGAGGACGGCGCGCGGACACCGTGCCAGCAGGCTCTCGCGACCCTTCCGTCGCGCCAGCGTGGCGATCAATTCGAAGTAGCGCTCGAGGAACGCCCGCTCGCTCCACTGCGAATCGAAGGCAGCTCGGGCGTTGGCGCCGAGTCGGCGCTCGAGCTGGCGGTCGTTCGCCAACCGGCCGATCGCCGCGCGCAGCTCGTCGCTTGTCGTGAACGTCAGCCCTCCGCCGGTGGCGTCGACCACTTCCGGAAACGGACCGAGCCGCCGCGCGATCACCGGCGTGCCCTCGCGGAAGGCCTCGAGCAGCACCAGCGGGAATACCTCGAATCCAGCCGACGGCACCACCAGCGCCCGCGCCTCGCGCAGCAGTCCGCGCACGCGCTCGGGCTCCACCCGGCCGAGGAAACGCACGCGCGGTGCGCTGGCGGCGAGGCGCCGCAGCTCGCGTTCGTGCGTGCCGTCGCCGGCGATCCAGAGCTCCGCCGTTTCGTCGGCGCCCGCGAACAGAGGGATCACGTCGTCGAGGCCCTTGATGCGCTCGAGCCGTCCGACGAACAGGAACATCGGCGGTCGGTCGTCGGCGACCGGCGCGGCGCCGCCGCTGCTCGAGCTCTCCTCCGGCAGGAAGGGCGGCAGCAGGGTCATCGGCGGCTCGAAGCCGAACTCGCGATGCTTGTCGATCGAGAAGCGGCTCGGGGAGCAGAACGCATCGACGTGTCGTGCACCCCGCTCGAGCAGACCGCTCCAGCGCCAGAGCTGCGGCGGCCGGCGATAGTGCGCCAGGCAGCGCAGGCACTGGCGCCCGGCGCAGGGCTCGCGGTCGTGGCGCCAGAGGACGTGCGTGGGGCAGACCAGCCAGTGCTCGTGCGCGGTGTAGAGCTTGAGCGCGTCTCCGTAGCCGAGGATGCCGGGCCCGCCGACCAGCGACACGTTGTGGAAGTGCACGACGTCGACGTCGCCGCCCAGCAGTCGCTCGATCGCGCGGCGGTGGACCACCGGCCGGCCGAGCTGGTGGGTGAGGAGCGGCGAGAGGAGGCCGAGCGCGCTGTGCAGCGCATGGACGCGGACACCG
>DATAFT010000057.1:0-2808 GCA_036257295.1 Thermoanaerobaculia bacterium | reverse complement strand
GATCTTCGCGCGCAACGAGAAGGGCCGCATCGTCGAGGTGGTGGTCGACCCCGAGTTCGAGTTCACGCTCGATGGCAGAAAGGCGACGGTCTACGACCTCGAGCCGGGCGTCAAGCTGACCCGGACCGCGTTCCGCGTGGTCGAGAACGTCCAGTACGAAGCGCCGGAGGGTAGGTAGGACTAGGTAGGACTCTGGTCTAACTTGCCGGCGCTCGGTGCGCCGCCGTAGCCTCTTGCCGTCCGTCCAGGAAGGGGGCTACGCCGTTGCACGCCGCCGAACGCAGGCAGTACGAAGCCCTGCTGCGACAGGGCCGCTGGTTCGGCGATCTCCCGGAAGAGCTACAGGACGCCATCCTCGATCGGTCCACCGTGCGATCGTACGCGCGAGGCGCGATGATCGTGCTGCAGGGCTCCTCTCCCGAAGCGCTGTTCGCGGTGCTCGGAGGGCAGGTAGCCATCGAACGCTGGGCCACTCCCGATCAGCCCGTTCTGATCGACGTCGCGGCGCCCGGCACCTGGTTCGGCGAGGTCGCCCTGCTTCTCCACACCACCAACGCGGCGGAGGTGAAGACCGATCTCGAGGCGGAAGCGCGCACCGATGCGCGCATCCTCGCCTTGCCGCTGGCGGCTTACGAAGATCTGATCGAGGAGAGGCCGAGCCACTACCGGTGGTTCGCGCGCCTCGCCCTCGAGCGCTACGACATGTGCCTGCGCTCAGAGACCGAATCACGCGTCCTCTCGGCGGAGGAGCTGCTCACGGCGCGACTCGCCGACCTCGCCGACACCAAGCATCACCACGGTCTCTGGGACCGATCCACCGTGCTCGAGCTGACGCAGACCGACGTCGCCGCCCTCACCGGCTTGTCGCGACAGACGGTCAACGCCGAGCTCCATCGGCTCGAGCAGCTCGGTCTGGTCGAGCTGGCGTTTCGGCAGATCCGCGTCGCCGACGTCGAAAAGCTGCGTGCGCAGGTCGGATCGGCGAACGGCGAACATCGCCGTGACCGCTCCGCCGCTAGCCGGTAGCCCGTTCGAGCGCTCCGCGCGGCTGGTGTCACTTCTCGACCGAGAGCACCGCGCGCTCCGCGGTCAACGCTCGCTTGCCGTCCGCGAGCAGGAGATCGAGGAGCTCGCCGCGAAGAGCCCAGCTCCTGGTCGCCATGAGCGCATCGGTGAGCGCGCGCTCGCGCTCCATGACGTTCATTTCCTTGCACGCCCGGTGGGTGGCTGCGGCGTTGCCGATCGAGAGACGCTCGCCATCGCGAGTGTAGGCGGCCTTGAAGAGGTTGCACCCGCTGTTGCCCACCAGCGCGCCGTCGCCGCGAAAGGAGAGGCTCATGGTGGTTCCGGCCCCCGGCTCGACGAACGTGTTGTTCCCATCGTTGAGCTCGACGACCACCCACTCGACGCCCTCGAGCGCCCGGGCCGGCTCGGCTTCGAAGACCATGCTGATGCCGGCGTCGGAGACCAGCTCGAGGTCGCCGTCGGTGATCGCGTAGTGAACCGGCATCTTGAATGCGAACTTGAGCAGCTGCTCGACGTCGGTCGCCGCATCGGAGCACTTGTTGACGGTGTGGGTCTGGTTGCCGATGTCGAGCCGGTCGCCCACCAACGCATAGCTACCGGTGAAGCGGTTGCAGCCCGAGAATCCACGCAGCCGGCCGTTCTCGAAGCGGGCGATCGCCCGTGGCGACTGATCGAAGGTGGTGGGCTCCAGCTTGGAGATGCCGATCAGGCGCCACGAGACTCCCTCGATCGTGTTGGGGCTCTGGCCCATCGCGCGGACAACGAAGGCCAGGGTCGACAACACCAGAACGAAGGCCTGCCTCATGGGGTTCTCCTAGAGAATGGATTTTCCGAGCAACGAGGAGATGAGTCCGCACGCCAATCGCGCGGTGCGGTTGCCATTGTCGAGGATCGGGTTGATCTCGACCACCTCGGCCGATGCGACGCGGCCGCTCTCGGCCGCGATCTCCATCAGCAGGTGCGCTTCGCGGTAGGTGAGGCCGCCCGACACCGGAGTACCCACTCCCGGAGCCTCGCCCGGGTCGAGCACGTCCATATCGAGGCTCACGTGCAGGCGCTGGCGATGGGCGAGCCGGACCAGCGCCTCCCGCAGAACCACCGAGACGCCGCGCTCGTCGAGCTCGCGCATGGTGTACACGCCGACGCCGGTGCGCCGGATGAGCTCGCGCTCACCGGGGTCGATCGAGCGCAGACCGACGAGAACGACGTCGCCGGGATCGAGCTTGGCGCCGCGCCGACCGACGTCGACCAGTGCCGGGTCGCCGTAGCCCAGCAGCGCCGCGAGCGGCATGCCGTGCAGGTTGCCCGAGGGTGAGGTCTCTGGCGTGTTCATGTCGGCGTGAGCGTCGATCCACAGCACGCCGGTGGGCTCCTCTTCGGTGACGCCGCTGATGGTGCCGACCGCGAGCGAGTGATCGCCGCCGAGAAACAGCGGGAAGCTGCCGCGCGCGACCGCCGAGCGCGCGGTGTCGTAGATGCGTGCGCAGGCTTCGGCTGCAGCCTCGAGGTAGGCCATGCCGCCTTCGGCCGGCAGCGTGTCCCGATCCGGAATGTGGAGGTTGCCGAGGTTCTCGGTCTCATAGCCCAGGCGGCGGAGCTGGGCGTCGAGACCGGCGTAACGCGTCGCGCTGGGACCCATGTCGACGCCACGGCGCGACTGGCCGAGGTCCATCGGGATGCCGACGACGGTGACGGTCTTGTTCCTCGGCCCGGGGGAAGCCAAGGTCGTGGTGGGGTGAGCCGCTTCGTCGCGCGCGCGTCGAGCGGCATCGCGGGGCGGAC
>DATAFT010000053.1:0-6552 GCA_036257295.1 Thermoanaerobaculia bacterium | reverse complement strand
GCGATGATGCTGCCGGTGGCGCTCGGCGTGGTGCGTCGAGCGCCCGCAGCGCAGGACGGAGATTCGGGCCGCACCGACGGCGGCGCCCGGCCCCCCCCACCCCAACCGGGGATGGGCCAGCGCTTCCGCATCGGGCTGCTGTTGAGCATCGCCTACGCGGCGTCGATCGGCGGCCTGCTCACTCCGGTCGGAAGCCCTCCCAACCTGATCACCATCGGCCTGCTCGAGACCGCGACCGGCACGCGCATCGACTTCCTGCGCTGGATGCTGTTCGCGGCGCCGCTCGTAGCGCTGCTCGCGGTCGCCATGTTCGGCTTGGTTCGGTGGCGTTTCCCGAGCCCAGTAGCGGCGGGCGCCGACTCGGCGAACGCGGCGCGCCGGCGCTCTGCGCTCGAGCCGTGGACGCGAGGTCAGCGCAACTGCGCGTTCGCGTTCGGCGTCGCCGCGGTGCTGTGGCTCGTGCCCGGAGTGGTGGCGATGGCGCTGCCCGACTCAGCGGCGCGCAAGCTGCTCGCGACGCGCCTCGACGAGGCCGTGGTCGCCGTCTTCGCGGCCACGCTCCTCTTCCTGCTGCCAACCGACTGGCGCCGGCGCACCTTCACGATCGAATGGCGTCAAGCCGCGGGGATCGACTGGGGCACGCTCCTGCTCTTCGGCGGCGGCCTCTCACTCGGCGGAATGATGTTCGAGAGCGGGCTCGCCAAGGTGATCGGGACCGGGCTCGCCGAGGCGCTCGGGGCGCAGTCGCGCTTCGCGGTGGTGGCGCTTGCCGCCGCCCTCGGCGTGCTGCTCTCCGAGCTGACGTCGAACACCGCCGCCACCAACATGGTGGTGCCGGTGGTGATCTCGCTGGCGCAGGCGCGTGGGCTCGACCCGACTCTGCCGGCGATCGCCGCCTGCTTCGGCGCGAGTCTAGGCTTCATGCTGCCGATCTCGACGCCGCCGAACGCGATCGTCTACGGCACCGGCATGATCCCGATCGGACGCATGTTCAGCACCGGCGTGCTGCTCGATGTGCTGGGCCTGATCGTCGTGATCGCGGGGCTACTGGTGCTGGCGCCGCTGGTCGCCGCCGGTTGACCAGCGATCTCGACCAGCGAATCCTGGTCGCTAGATCTGCCAGCGGAACGTGTCGCCGTTGTGAGTCGTCTGCTCGAACCGCGCGGAGGCTCGCGCCGGAGAGAGCTGCGCGTTCCACGCGTCCCACGCCTTGCGCATCGATGCCACTCGATCCCGCATGCTCGCGGAGAGGTCGTGGCTCTCCTTGGCA
This sequence comes from Thermoanaerobaculia bacterium, assembly GCA_036257295.1. Classification (GTDB taxonomy): domain Bacteria; phylum Acidobacteriota; class Thermoanaerobaculia; order Multivoradales; family Multivoraceae; genus DATAFT01. Next base: position 5,282 of record DATAFT010000053.1, on the reverse strand, counting down.
TCCTTCTCGAGGTCGTAGAGCCGCGTCACGTCTCCCCCGAAGACCAGCTTGTAGCGGCCCTGCCGCACCGCTCCGTTCGGTCCGGATCGCCAGAACAGGGCGTCGTGTGGAGTCGCGTCCTTGCGGTCGCCACCGAGGAAGGGAAGAAGATCGACGCCGTCGAGCGGTCGCGCCGCGTCGGTGTCAGGCTTCGCACCCGCGGCGGCCAGGAGCGTCGGCATGAGATCGAGCGTCGACACCATCGGGTCGTAGGTCCGGCCCGCCGCGAGGCGCGCCGGCCAACGCATTGCGAAAGGCAGCCGGATCCCGCCTTCGTAGAGATTGCGCTTGTGGCCGAGGAACGGCGCGTTGCAGCGCCCGTCGGAGTCGCTGACCTCGGGGCCGCCGTTGTCGCTGGTGAACACCACCAGAGTGTTCTCCTCGACGCCGATCATTCGCAACTGGTCCAGGATCCGTCCCACTCCGTCGTCGAGCGCCGAGATCATGGCGGCATGGATGCGCTTGCGCTCGTCGGCGAACTGCGGGAAGCGTTGATAGTAGACGTCGGTCGCCTCGAGCGGAGCGTGCGGCGCGTTGAAGGCGACGTAGAGGAAGAAGGGGTCCTCGCGATGGCGGTCGATGAACGCCACCGCCTCCTTCGCCAATTGGTCGGTGACGTACTCCTCGAGCTGGGCGGGGTCGCGTCCACGCCACAGCCCACGCCGCGCGAGACGGGAGGGGTCCTCGCTCTCGCCCTCGCCCGGGGGCTCCGAGCGATCGAAGCGCTGCAGGTTCCCGAACGAGTGGACGCCGGGCCAGGAAGGATCGACGTACTTGGTGCCGCTCGCCATGCCGAAGAACTCGTCGAAGCCGCGATCCATCGGGTGATAACCCGGCTGCATGCCGAGGTGCCACTTGCCGATCGCGCCGGTGGCGTATCCCTGGGCCTTCATCACGGCGCCGAGCGTGCGCTCGACCTGCGGCAGCGAGGAGCGCGGCGCGCCATCGGGCGGAGCGGTCTGATAGTTGAACTCCTGCCCCCAGCGCTGCTGGTAGCGCCCACTCATGAGCCCGGCGCGCGAAGGATTGCAGACCGGTGCCGTCACGTAGCCCGCCGTGAAGCGGACGCCTCCCTGAGCGATCGAGTCGATGCGGGGCGTCGCAACGTCGCCGCCGTAGGCGGCGATATCGCCGTGGCCGAGGTCGTCGGCGACGATGACCACGACGTTGGGCCGCTGCGCCGCCGCCGCCTGCGTCGCCGCGAGCACCACCGCGAGCGCGGCGGCCTGCAGTTTCATCAGATCTGCCATCGAATCGAGTCTCCTGCGTGTCGGGTGACGACGGTGCGCGCCGACCGGCGCGGCGCCGCGAGCCCCGCGTTCCATTTCATCCACGCCGCGCGCATCTCCTCGACCACCGCGGGCTTCTTACCTGCGAGGTCGTGCTCCTCCGCGGCGTCGTGGGCCAGGTCGTAGAGCCTCACGATCTCCTTGCCGGTGCCTTCTTCGCGCGCCATCAACAGCTTCCAGTCGCCCTTGCGGATGGCGCCGTTGCCGCCGGTGCGCCAGTAGAGCGCATCGTGTGGCGACCCCTTGCGCTCGCCGGTGAGAAACGGCGCCAGATCGACGCCGTCGAGCGGAAGCGAGTCGTCACCCGGCCCGCCGCCCGCGGCCGCCAGCAGCGTGGGCATCAGATCGAGCGTCGACACCATCTGCGAATAGACCTTCCCGGCCGGCAGACGATCCGGCCAGCGCAGGACGTACGGCAGACGGATGCCCCCTTCGTAGAGATTGCGCTTGTGTCCGGAGAACGGCGCGTTGCGCTTGCCGTCGGCGTCGGCGTACTCGGCGGCGCCGTTGTCGCTCACGAACACGACCAGCGTGCGCTCGTCGACGCCCACCTCGCGCAGCTTCGCCAGCACTCGGCCGACGCCGTCGTCGAGCGCCGAGACCATGGCGGCGTAGATGCGCTTTCTCTCGTCGGTGAACTGCGGGAACCGCTGGTAGTAGGCGTCGGTCGCCTCGAGCGGCGCGTGCGGCGCGTTGAAGGCGAGGTAGAGGAAGAACGGCTCGGCGCGGTGCCGATCGATGAACGCCACCGCCTCGCGCGCGAACTGGTCGGTGACGTACTCCTCGAGCTCGGCCGGCTCGCGACCACGGAAGAGGGCGCGACGATTCGCGTTGGCGAAGGTGCTTTCGTCGAGCGGTGGCTCGCTGGGGTCGAACTTGCCGAGGTCATCGAAGGCGCGCACGCCGGGCCAGGCGCGATCGACGTAGCGGGTGCCGCTCGGCATGCCGAAGAACTCGTCGAAGCCGCGATCGAGCGGGTGATACCCCGGCTGCATGCCGAGATGCCACTTGCCGATGATGCCGGTGCGGTAGCCGAGCTTCGACAGCGCCGCGCCGAGCGTCGTCTGCGACTGCGGCAGCGACCCGCGCGGCGAGCCCTCGGGCGTCACCGTTTGCTCGTTTTCCTCCTGGCCCCATCGCTGCTGATAGCGGCCGCTCATCAGTCCGGCGCGCGAGGGATTGCAAACCGGAGCGGTGACGTAGCCGGATGTGAAGCGGACGCCCGCCTTCGCGAGAGCATCGATCGCCGGCGTCGCGATGTCGCCGCCATACGCCGACAGGTCACCGTGTCCGAGATCGTCGGCAAGGATGACCACGATGTTGGGTGGCGTCGTCGAACGCTCGGCCGGCTCGGCGATCGCCGCCGCTGCCGGCCACAGCGCGACGATGCTCATCAGCCATCGCGAGGCTGCGCCCATAGACCGACCATTCTATTCACTTCCAGTCGCGCCAATAGCCGAACTGGACCGTTCGATCGTGGCTTCCGCGCGCCTCACGACGCGCCGGTCGGCAACCGCGGGAACGTCACCCAACCGGAATGCTCGGTGTGCGCCAGGCCGGTGACCCGACCGTCCTCCAGGCGGATCTCGAAGATGATCGCTCCGGGGTCGTTGGCGCGAAAGAAGCGCGTCGCGGACAGCGGAACCAGCTCGTTCGTGAAGAGGAGACCATCGGCGCCTCGCTCGATCAGAAGGAGCCGGCCGGGGTTGGCGACGATCTGGTACAGCGTGCCGTCCGGGTCGCCGTAGCGGCCGACGTACGATTCGAAGGCGCCGATCGCCACGTCTCGCGACGGCAGCCGATCGGCTCCGGCAGCGAGCAGTCGCTCCTGGATGGCGGGAGACCGAAAGAGGGTGGCATACAGCATTGCGCTGCGCCCGGCGGTGTCGGTCGCGTCGGGGTCGGCGTTCCGCTCGAGCAGAAGGTCCACCATGTCGAGATCGCCGACCATGATCGCGCCCATCAGCGCCGTTCCGCCGCGAGCGTCGCGCGCGTCGACCGGGGCGCCGGCGTCGAGCAGTCGCTCGGCGATCTCGAGGTCGACCGCGAAGAGCAGCGGCGGATCTCCGGCTTGCGGGTCCGCTCGGACGTCGGCGCCCTGATCGATCAGCAGGTCGACCGCCTCTCGCTGGTGGTGGATCACCGCGACGGCGAGAGCCCCCTGATGGTCGGCGCCGCCGAGGTTCGGGTCCGCCCCGGCATCCAGGAGCAGGCGCATCATCTCGAGTCGTCCCGCCCTGGCGGCACTGGCGAGCGCCCGTCCCTCGAACGCATCGGGATCGAGCCCCAGCGCGAGCAGCGCCGCGACCACGTCGAGCGCGTCTTCGTCGACGGCGCGGGCGAGATCCGCCGTCGTGGGCTCGAATCCGCGAGCCGCGAGGAACGTGCGCGCCTCGGCTTCGGTGTAAGACGATGGAGTCGGCCTGCCGCAGCCGATCGTCAGCAGCACGGCCGCCGCTAGAGCGGCGACCCTCGGCCTCGAAGTCGGCGCCTTCGGGCTCACGTCGCTTCCACCGCGCGGCGCAGGCTGGGGCCGTACGGAGGCTCGAGCACCCCGGCGTCGGTGATGATCGCGGTCACCAACGCTGCCGGTGTCACGTCGAACGCGAGGTTGAGCGCAACCGTCTCTGCCGGCGCAGTGCGCCTGCCGAGGACCTCGACCACCTCTTCGGCCGCTCGCTCCTCGATCGGGATCGCGTCGCCCGAGGGAGTGGCGAGGTCTATGGTGCTCACCGGCGCCGCGACGTAGAACGGAATGCCGTGATGTCGCGCCAGCACCGCGACCGAGTAGGTGCCGATCTTGTTGGCAACGTCGCCGTTGGCGGCGATGCGGTCGGCGCCCACCACGACGGCGTCGACTTCGCCGCGCGCCATCAACGCGCCGGCCGAGCTGTCGGTCACCAACCGAAAGGGAATGCCGAGACGGGAGAGCTCCCACGCGGTGAGCCGCGCGCCTTGCAGCAGCGGACGCGTCTCGTCGACCCAGACGTTCGCCACGCGTCCATCGCTCCAAGCCGACTGGATGACCCCGAGAGCCGTGCCGAAACCGGCGGTGGCGAGCGAGCCGGTGTTGCAGTGCGTGAGCACTCGGCTGCCGCTCTCGAACAACGTCTTGCCGTGCTCGCCGAGACGCAGGTTCGCTTCGATGTCGCGCTCGCGCAGGCGCCGTGCCCACTCGAGCAGCGTCGCGCGCAGCTCCACCGCGCCGGCGCCTCGCGTGCGCGCGGCCGCCGCCACCTCGGTGCCGCGATCGAGCGCCCAGCGCAAGTTGACCGCGGTCGGCCGGGTCGAGAGCAGCAACCGGCTCGCTGCCGCGACGCCGGCGGCCGCCGCTTCGCCGTCGCGCTCTGCTGGATCGATCGAGAGCACCAGACCGAACGCCGCCGCTACACCGATCGCCGGCGCGCCGCGCACCGCCAGTCGCCGGATCGCGGCCGCCACGTCCTCGGGCCGCCGGCAGTGCAGCCACTCCTCGCGCGCCGGCAGCACGGTCTGGTCGAGCAGTAGGAGCTCGTCGTCCTCCCAGAGGATGGGAGAGAAGATCTCGTCCCTTGCGAAACGCATGAAGAACGGCGACTCTACCGCGCCGGCGCGGGGTCGGGCGATTGCGCGCGCGTGACCGCCGGACGCGCCTCGGCCGCTGTTAGAATCCGAGGCCGCGGCGGAGGAGCGAGTGAAGGGAGAACCGAAGGGCAGAGCGTTCGCGACTCGCGCCATCCATGCCGGTCAGACTCCGGATCCGTTGACCGGCGCCGTCAGCGTCCCGATCTATCAGACCTCCACCTATCAGTACCTCGAGGCCGGCAAGCACACCGGCTACGAGTATGCGCGGGTGCAGAACCCGACGCGCCGCGCCCTCGAGCGCAACCTCGCGTCACTCGAGGACGGACTCGACGGCCATGCCTTCGCATCCGGCATGGCCGCGATCTCGAGCATCATGACCATGGTGCCGTC
>DATAFT010000017.1:0-6549 GCA_036257295.1 Thermoanaerobaculia bacterium | reverse complement strand
ATGGCCGTAGGCGATCCGGCGCTCGATCGTGGCCGGCTTGCTGGTCATGCCGTCCACCAGCGCCTCCATCGACGCTCGTGCATGCTGCTCGAGCTCGGCGTAGAAGTCTCGAACCTCGTTCTCCGGAGTGTCCTCGATGGTTTCGATGACGTGGAGCAGGACCATCATGGCTCCGGTGTCGAGGCTCGCGAGCTGGGCGGCGATCTCCACCACACGCTGGTTCTCTGCGTTGGTGTCGACTGGGACCAGAAGGCTCTTGAATGGCATCGATGACATCCTACTCGGCCCGCAGCGACTCGATGGGGTCGAGCTTGGCCGCCCGCTGCGCCGGGAGCACACCCGAGAGCACACCGGTGACGAGGCTGACGGCGAGCGCCAGCACCACGAACAAGACGGGCGCGCGCACCGGCAGGCCCGGCACCAGATCGCGCAGGAGCTGGCAGACGCCGAGGGCGCCGACCAGCCCGATGATGCCGCCGAGCGTCGACAGCGCGCCGGCCTCGGCCAAAAAGATGAGCCGCACCTGGCGGCGCGTCGCTCCGATCGACCGCATCAGGCCGATCTCGCTGGTTCGCTCGCCGACGGCGATCCACATCATCGTTAGGATCCCGACCGCGCCCACCAGGATCGAGATGGCGGCGATGCCGGCGATGCCGCTGGTGATGATGCCCATGACGTTGTCGAAGGTGTCGAGCATCGCCTGCTGGTTGGTCACGGTGACGTCGTCGTCGCCGTGACGCTCGATCATCAGCGTGCGGATCGCCTCCTCGACCTGCTCGGGCGTGTAGGCGGGGAGGAAGGTCGCGTCGATCTCGGAGACCTCCTCGAGGTTGAAGATCTTCATCGCGGTAGCGATCGGAATGTAGACGGCGTCGTCGATGTCGAGGCCGATCATCTGGCCCTTCGATTCGAGGATGCCGGTTACCCGGAAGCGCGTCCCGGCGATGCGCACGAAGCGGCCCAGCGGGTTCTCCTCGCCGAACAGCTCGCGCCTCACGGTGGGCCCGATGACCGCCTCCTGGCCACCTTGGCGCGCGTCGCCCTCGGGCCAGAACGATCCCTGGCGCACGCCGAACTTGAAGACGGCGGGAACCTCGGCGGTGACGCCGAAGACGAAAACGCTGCGACCGAGCTCGCCGGCCTCCACCCGCGCCGAGGCCATCGCCATCGGGACCGCCTTGTCGACCTGCGGCAGGCGGTCGATCGCCAGCGCGTCCTCGAGCGTGAGTGGATGCGTGGTGCCGCCCAGCATGCCCGGGATCCCGACCGTCTGCGCCTTCCCGGGATGGACCGCGATGATGTTGGTGCCGAACTGCGTGAACTGGTCGATCATGAACTGGCGCGTACCCTCGCCGATCGAGGTGAGGAGCACCACCGAGCCGACGCCGATCGCGATGCCGAGCGTCGAGAGGAACGAGCGCAGCTTGTGGGCGCGGACGGCCGAGAGCGCAAGGGCGAGGAGATCGGTCATCCAGCGGTCACGCTTTCTTGAGCGCTTCGATCGGGTCGAGCTGCGTCGCGCGCCGCGCCGGCAGCGTGCCGAACACCAGGCCGAATCCCAGCGCGACCGTGATCGCCGAAGCCACTGCCCACAACGGCGGCTGGGCGGGGAAGGTCGGGTAGAGGAGTACCACGGCGGCCGCGCCCGAGGAGCCGAGCAGGACGCCGAGGATGCCGCCGGCGGTCGACAGCAGGGCCGCCTCGGCCAGGAAGACCGCGAGGATGTGTCGCCGCTTGGCGCCGATCGCGCGCATCAGACCGATCTCCGAGGTGCGCTCCGAGACCGAGACCAGCATCACGTTCATGATGCCGATGCCGGCCACCGAGAGTGAGATCGCGGCGATCGCGACCAGCGCCATCGTCAGCACCCGCAGCACCGTCCCCAGCGTCTCGACCACGGCGTCCTGGGTGAGAATGGTGAAGTCGATCTCGCCGTCGTGGCGCTCCTGGAGCACCGCGCTCACCTTGTCCCGCACGCTGTCGAGGTCGGCGTGGGCTCGGGTCTGGAGGATCATCCGGAACAGACCGGCGCGGTTGAAGAGCTGCATCGCGGTCGCCACCGGGATGATCGCGATGTCGTCGAGGTTGATGCCGACCTGGAGGCCGCGCGGATCGAGCACGCCGATGACGCGGGCGCGGCGGTCGCCGATGCGCACCGAGCCGCCGACCGCCTGTTCGCCGGGGAAGAGCTCGGTCGCGGTCTGGTACCCGAGCACGACCACCGGCGCGCCGCGCCGCACGTCGCCTTCCGGCAGGAAGCTGCCCTGCGCGACCTTGAACTCCTGCACCGCGATCATGTCGCGCGTCGACCCCATCACCGGGATGGTGCGACGCCGATCGCCGTTCGCGACCGACTCTTCCGCCACCACCACCGGCGCGATGCGCGAGACCTCCGGCACCGAGCGCAGGACGGCCTCGACGTCCTCGAGCGTGAGGTCGTGCGGTACGCCGATCTGACCCGGGAAGAAGCCGGTGGTCTCGTTGCGGCCGGGGAAGACGATGATGAGGTTGGAGCCGATCGAAGCGAACTGCTCGGTGACGAATCGCCGCGCGCCCTCGCCGAGCGAGGTGAGGAGGATGACCGAGCCGACGCCGATCGCCATGCCGATCAGGCTGAGCACCGTGCGCAGGCGGTGGCCGAGCAGGGCGCGCAGGGCGAAGAGAACGAGGTCCCGGATCCGCATCAGGTCACCACGATGGCCGGCACCTCGCTGCCCTTCATACGCCGCGCCACCTTGCCGTCGACCATCAAGATCACTCTATCCGCCCGCCGCGCAACGTTGGGGTCGTGCGTCACCACCACCAGCGTCAGGCCGTTCTCGTTGAGTCGATGGAGGAGCTCCAGGATCGCCGATCCCGACTTGGAGTCGAGGTTTCCAGTGGGCTCGTCGGCGAGCAGGATCTTGGGGCGGTTCACGACCGCGCGCGATATCGCCACCCGCTGGCGCTCGCCGCCCGAGAGCTGGTCCGGACGATGGTCCTTGCGCCCGGACAAACCGACCGATGCGAGCGCCTCGTCGACGCGGCTGCGCCGTTCCGCGCGTCCCACCCCGCCGAAGAGCAGAGGCAGCTCGACGTTGCCGGCCGCGGTGAGCCGCGGCACCAGATGGAAGAACTGGAAGACGAAACCGATCTGCTCGCGCCGGATGCGGGTCAGCTCCTCGTCCGGCAGCTGGCCGACCTCGTGGCCGTCGAGGCGGTAGGAGCCGCCGCTGGGCCGATCGAGGCAGCCGATGATGTTGAGGAGCGTCGACTTGCCCGATCCGGACGGACCCATGATCGCGACGTGCTCGCCATCGGCGATGACCTCGTCGACCCCCGCCAGCGCGTGCACGGGCTGATCGCCGACGACGAACGTGCGCCGGATGTCGGTGAGCTCGATCACGGAGCCGGCGGTGGGGCTTGCGGCGAAGCGCTCTGGCGCGGCGCGCCCTCCGGCGCGGCGCCTTGCGGCGAAGTCGCGGGTGCCGCTGCGCCCGGCCGCGCCACTCCGCCTGGATTGGGGTCGCGCTTCTGGGTTCCGACCAGGGCGCCGGGCTTGATCTCGGGGCGATCGAGCGTGGTGACGATGACGTCGCCCTCGGCGAGACCACTGGTGACCTCGGTCCAGTTCCAGTTCTTGAGGCCGATCTGGATGTCGCGGGAGATCAGCTTGTCGCTTTCGACCACGATGACCTTGTTGCCCTCGTACAATGCCGAGGTCGGGATGCGGAGCGCGTTCTCGTGCGTCTCGAGCACGATCTCGACGTCGGCGGAGGTGCCCGGCCTGAGCGTCGCCGACAACGTCTTGTCGTCGAGCTCGACGTCGATCTCGACGGTGCGGTTCTGCGCCTCGACGTCGAGCACGAAGGGCGACACCCGGACGATCGTCCCCCAGAACGAGTGACCGCGATGGGAGTCGACGGTCACGCGGCCCCGCAGCCCGGGGTTGAGTCGCGCGGCGTCGACCTCGTCCATCGGGGCGCTGACGTAGATCGAGGTCGGATCGATGAGGTCGATGACGGGCGGGATGGGGAGAGCGGGCGGCGACGGCGAGGTCCACTCGCCGACCTCGATCGAGATCTCGGCGACCACGCCGGAGAACGGCGCCTTGAGCACCATCCGGTCGACTTCGACCTGCCCCAGCTGGACGGCCGAGGCGGCGCGCGCGACGTCGGAGCCCGACGCCTCGCACGCGGCCCGCGCGGCCTCGGCCGCGGAGCGCCTTTCGTCGAGAAGATCCTCGGCCGTGATCTTCTGTTCGTAGAGGCGCTGGTTGCGTTCGAGCTCGCGTTGCGCGTGCTCGGCCTGCACGCAAGACTGTTTCTGGCGCGCTCTACCGGCTTCGAGCTCTCGCTGCGCGAGCTCCAGCTGAGCGCGCTGCAGGCTGTCGTCGAGTCGCAGGAGCACGTCGCCCTGCCGCACCATCTGACCTTCGTCGAACGGAATGGTGAGCGCCATGCCACCGGATTCGGGAGAGAGTCGCGTGCGCCGATGCGCCTTGACGGTTCCGGCGCGCGTGTTGGTGATGGTCTCCTCGATGGTGCCGCGCTCGACCGGCGCCACCGTGACTTCGATCGGCTCGGGCTTGAGGAACCAGGCGCGGGCGCCGATCGCGATCGCGACGATGGCGGCGAGGATGACGAGGCGGATGATCCAGCGTCGCATGGGGGCGCTACGACAAGAGTGGTTTGGTCGAGGTGGAAACGGCGACGGGTGTCGTCGATCGGGGCCGCTCAGCGCCCCGCCGGGTTCATACGGGGGGCCTGCCGTCGAGTTTTACAACCCTTTTCGGGCCGCGCGGCGGACTTAGAGTACTGAAAAATGAAATTTAGTCAATAGGAAACAAAGATAGGAACCAAAGGACCCCGTGCCACAGCAAGGACGTTGGACACGCTTTCGCTATTTCTTCGCGCCGGCGATGCAGCTCCGGAGCGCGTCCGCCGTCGCCGTCTCGGCGCAACCGGCCAAACGCTCGAGGCAGCGGTCGCGATCCTTGGACTTGGCCTCTGCGAGGCAACGATCGATCGCCTCCTGCCGCGCCAGGGCGAGGTCTCTTGCCTCCGGCGTCACCTCTTCGGCAACGCCCAGCACCGACGCGATGGCCGCCTTCGCTCCGGTCGCGGCCAGCTCGATCTGCTTGTAGCCGCCACCGGCCAGCGAATACTGCACCCGGATGCGATGGCGCGCCTCCATCAGATCGCGCAGCGGACCGAGCACCGGCTCGCCCACGCCGTCCCAGAGAAAGAACGTCGTGGACTTGAGACCGCCGCCGATTCGCGGAGGCTCGAGCCGCGGTCCGTCGTCGATCTGGATCTGGACGGAGCGGGTGTCGTCCAGCATGTCCTGGTCGGCCGGTGGCAGGCGCAGGATGCCGAGCACACGGCTGGCGCCGGGCTCGCGCGCGACGGCGAACGTGAAGCCGGCCGCGGTCTCGACCACTGCGGCGGGCACCTCTTCGACGCTCTCTGGCTCGAGCACATTGGCCGCGGACCAGGCGCCGGCGCCGATCTTCGATTGGTCCGCGGCCGGCGGCTGCTTTGATGACACGGCTGGCGCCGCCGCCGCGATCGCTATCGCAAGCGGCAACGCGAGCCCGACTCGCCTCATGATCGAGTGAGCCAGGAAAACGGTTGAGCCTTGCGCGTCGCCTTCGGATCGATGGGAACGTTCACCAGGGACGGAACGTCGCTGCGCAGCGCGGCGTCGAGCGCGGGTCCCAGCTCGGCGATCGAGCCGGCGTAGAAGCCACGGCCGCCGAACGCCTCGATCACCCGCTCGTAGCGCGCATCGGGCAGGTAGGCCGTCGCCGGAATCCGCTTGCGATCGAACTCGGAAGCCGCGACTCCCGACCCGATGCCGCCGTTGTTGATGACGATCCAGGTGATCGGCAGGCCGACGCGGCACGCCACCTCGACCTCCATGCCGCTGAAGCCGAAAGCCGAATCGCCCTGGAGACAGACCACCTTGCGGTTCGGGCTGCAGGCCGCAGCCGCGATCGCGAAGCCGCTGCCCACGCCCATGGTGCCGAAGGTGCCGGCGTCGATGCGGGTGCGCGGTTCGCGGCCGGGCAGCACCGTGCGCGAGATGTCCATGGTGTTGGCGCCTTCGGAGACGAGCAGGGTGTTGGCCGGCAGCCGGTCCCGGATCTCGCGCAGCGCGCGGTAGTAGCCCATCGGCTCGGCGTCGCTCGCCATCATCCCTTCGACCGCCGCCTCGTTCTTGGCGACGGACTCGGCCAGCCCGCGGCGCCACGCGCTGTCCTTGGCGTGCACGAACGGCGCGTCGTCGAGCGCCTCGAGGATCTGCTGCATCACGCGCTTGGCGTCGCCCACCATCGCCACCTCGGTCGCCACGTTGTTGCCGATCTCCTCGGCGGCGATGTCGACCTGGAGGATCTTGGCGCCGGTGGCGAAGCGCGGCGGCTGGCCGAAGTGGAGGATCCAGTTGAGGCGCGCGCCGACCAGCAGCACGACGTCGGCGTTGGCGAGCGCGTACGAGCGGGCCGGCGCCGTGCACAGCGGATGATCGTCGGAGACGACGCCCTTGCCCATCGGGGTGGGGAGGAAA
>DATAFT010000650.1:0-3660 GCA_036257295.1 Thermoanaerobaculia bacterium | reverse complement strand
TGGCGCTGGCGCCGACGTCCTCGCTGAGGTCGGCAGGAAGGCCGGTCATGGCGCGGTAGTAGTTGATCATCTGCACGGTGGCGGAGCCGAACGTCGGGCTAACCGTCCCCGGGTTGCACGACGCCGTGCTGCCGTTCCAGTTTCCCGGCACGGCCAGCGCTGGCGTGTAGACGGTGTTGAACAGGTTGACCACCTGCTGGCGATTCGAGGTATCGACCACCAGCCCGATTCCGCGCGACACGGGCGCAAGCGGTGCCACCGGCAGCGAGGCGGGATCGGCGAGGGGCGCCGGACCGAGATCGACGAGGTGAGCCGGGGCCGGCGGGCCGGCGGCCCGAGCGTAGGCCCCCGGCGCTAGCAGCAGGCCGGCGAAGAAAAGCGCGGAAAGCGCGTCGCGCGCGCGTGTCGAAACCACGACGGACTACGCATTATGACATAGCCATAACTGCTTGCGTAGTTCGGGGTCGGTATTTCACCTATCACTTAGTGAGCAAATGCCGTCGGTTCGGTGCGGCAGAGCGCCCCTCGTGCGCCCACGAGAGCGCGCCGACCTACTCCTTCGCCCACACCGCCGTCGCGCGATCGATCTGCTCGGTGACCGACGCGAGCGCGGCGGCGGTCGCCTCGATTCCCGCCGCGGCCTCGTCCCAACGACGCAGCTCGATCGGCTCGCGCACCGCGGGGAGCGTCTTCACGCCATAGCCGGTGTAGAAGCCGGGGGCGTAGAGGTGATGTCGATACCAGGAACGGCCGGGCAGGCCCGAGTCGCGCAGCATCGCGCGCTCGGTACCGATCAGGATGGCGTCGATGGCGGCCGCGTCCGCCGCGGGCAACGGCGCGTCTCCCGACAACCGCGACGCTCGCGCCTTTCGATACAGCTCCGTGCTCTTGGTCAGCGCCGCCGCCGCGTTCTGCAGCGGCGCGAAGTTGAGGAACGGCACTGGATCCTTCGCCGGCTGCACCACCAGCGTCTCGTCGGGATCGGCCGCGTTCTCGTAGACCTTCTGCTCTACTCGCCAGCGCTCGGTCTCGGTCTGCTCGCGCAAGCTGTCGGCGAGCTTCACCACCTCGTCGACGTAGCGCGTGACGGTGGACGCGAGCGGCGTCGGATCGAACGGCAGCACGTCGGCTTGCGCCAAGCGCAGCACGATGCGGCCGCTCACCTGCGCCAGCGCGACGCCGTAGCGGTAGCCGGGATCCATGAACCGCTCGAAGTGATCGATCGAGTCGTAGATCGAGTGGTACTGGCCGTAGTCGCCTTCACCGCCGAAGCGGACGTCGAGCGATGCGATCCCCAGATGCTGCAGGAACGGCGTGTAGTCCGATCCCGAGCCCAGCGCGCCGAGAGCGAGCGGTTTCCCCTCGCGAGCGGCCTTCTGTTCTTCGGGAGAGCCGCTCAGCGCGTCGAGCGCCCGCGCGCGCGCGGCGACGCTGACGCCCTTCTGCGGATCGGTCACGCTGTCGAACACCTGGTTGACCATGGTCTCGAGAGCGTGCGAGCCGCCGGCGCCGACGAAGCCGCGTGAGTTGCTGTCGCCGTTGAGGTAGACGACGGCTTTGCGGCTCAGCTCTTCGGCGTGAGCCTCGGCCCATTCGGTGGAGCCGATCAGGCCCTGCTCCTCGCCGTCCCAGGCGGCGAAGACCAGAGTGCGGCGCGGGCGGAAGCCCTCGCGCGCGAGCTCACCGATCGCCTTCGCTTCGGCCATCAGTGCGATCATCCCGCTGGTGGGATCGGTGGCGCCGTTGACCCAGGCGTCGTGATGGTTGCCGCGCACGATCCACTGGTCGGGCAGCTCGGCGCCCGGGAGCTTCGCGATCACGTCGTAAACCGGCGCCAGCTTCCAGTCGAACGCGAGCTTCAGGCGGACCTTGGCCGGCCCCGGTCCGAAGTGATACGCGATCGGCAGCGCGCCGCGCCACGCCGCCGGCACCACCGGACCGGCCAGGTTCTCGAGCATCGGCTGCGCGTCGCGCGCCGAGATCGGCAGCACCGGGATCTTGGTCAGCACCTCGAGCTGCGAGCGGTCGAGCCGCTTCGCATCCTTGGTCGCGCCCACGCCCGGCGTCAACGGATCGCCGGAGTAAACCGGCATGTCGACGACCGATCCGCGCTGGGCGCCCTGGGATGGCCGGAACCCGCCCTGGGGGTAAGCGTCGCCGGCGCCGTACCCGTCCTCGGCGGGGTCCGAGAAGATGAGGCAGCCGACCGCGCCGTGCTCGGCCGCGACCTTGGGCTTGATGCCGCGCCACGATCGACCGTAGCGCGCGAGCGCGATCTTGCCCTTGACGTCGACGCCGCGGCGGGCGAGCTCTTCGTAGTCCTCGGGCACGCCGTAGTTGACGTAGACCACCTCGGCGGTGACGTCGCCGTCGATCGAGTAGGCGTTGAAGGTCGGGAGCTGCTCAGCGGTCTGACCCGAGGTCGAGTCCTCGCGCAGCGGATCTTCGACCAGGCTGGCCGTGTGCTTCCTCGGCGCTACCATCTCGACGCGCCGTTCGGTGGGAGTGGGGAAGAGCGCCTGGAACTCTTCGATCGCCACCTGGTAACCCCACGACCGGAACAGCTCGGCGATGTACTCGGCGTTGGCCTTGGATCCCGGCGAGCCCAGATGATGCGGGCGCGCGGCGAGACGGTGCATCCAGGTTTCGAGATCGGCTGGGTTGAGCCCGGCGTCGAAGCGCTGCTCGAGCGCGATCTGTTCGGCGGCACGCGGCGCGGCGAAGCCGAGCAGGTCCGCAGCGTTTGGCGACGCCGGTGGCGGCGTCGACTGCGCGGCGACGGCGCTCGAGGCGGCGAGCACGAGCGCTGCCGCGAGGGAAATCGATCGGATGCGTGCGGGCATTGTTGTCTCCTCGAGGCTCAGCTCAAGCTCTGCAGATACGGTGGCGATGGTACGGGGTGGGTGGCGAATGGGTCAACGACGCCTCTCGGCGTCGGGCCCGAGCTCTGGCAGACTGTGGGACCCGAGGAGGAACGAGGATGTCATCGACCAAGCCCCGGATCGACGTCCTGCCCGAGCATGAGCGCTCCGAGAAGCAACGCGAGCTGCTGGCGCCCAGCACGCGCAACGGACGGACCTTCAACGTGCTGGCGACCGTGGTGCGCCATCCCGATCTGCTCGAGCGATGGAGCGCCTTCGCCGGTCACGTGCTGGGTCCGACTTCGACGCTGTCGGCGCGTGACCGCGAGATCCTGATCCTGCGCATCGGCTGGCTCAACCGCTCCGAGTACGAGTTCGGCCAGCACGTGCTGTTCGCGCGGCGCGCCGGGCTCACCGACCAGGAGATCGAGCGGGTGAAGGAGGGCGCGACGGCGCCGGGTTGGACCGCGCACGAGGCGACGCTGTGCCGCGCCGCCGACGATCTCCACGGCGGCGGCCGCGTGAGCGACGACACCTGGCGCGCTCTGGCCGAGCGCTACGACGATAAGCAGCTGCTCGACGTCGTGTTCACCGTGGGCCAGTACAACCTGGTGTCGTGGGCGCTCAACTCGCTCGGCGTCGAGCTCGACGAGGGAGTGCCTGCCGGATTCTCGACCAAGTAGTCGCGCGACCTACGCGCCGCCCTTGAGAGGAATATCGAACTTGGCGCCCTGCGTCGTCTCGATCGAGATCACGAACTGGTCGGGCGCCGGGCGGCTGTAACCCAGGGTCTTGAGCC
>DATAFT010000643.1:0-6229 GCA_036257295.1 Thermoanaerobaculia bacterium | reverse complement strand
GATCGGCGGCGTGCGCGGTTCCCTGGTGCTCGAGGTCGACGGCGACCGCATGGATGTCACGTTCGTGACCGCGACCGCCGAAGAGGGCGATTGGTTCACGATCCAGAAGAGCGAGGTCGCCACGCCGACGCCGACCGCCACCCCGACGAAGACACCTACGCCCACCAACACGCCGACGAATACACCGTCGCCGACTCGGACGCCGACGGCGACCTGGACACCGACCTCGACCTCGACCGCCACCAGCACCAGCACACCGTCGGCGACGCCGACTCCCACCTCGAGCTCCACGGCGACGCCCACGCTTCACCCGTGCTCCCTCGACGTCGATGGTGACGGCGCGGCGGAGCCGCTCAGCGATGGCGTGCTGGTCCTGCGCTACCTGTTCGGCTTCATCGGACCGACTCTGGTCGCCGGGGTGCTCCCGCCGGGCGCCACCCGGACCGACCCCTCAGCCATCGCCGAGTACCTGGAGGGCTGCGAGACGACGATGCTGGACGTCGATGGGAACGACGGCGACGAGGCGCTCACCGACGGTCTGCTCATCCTCAGGCGCCTGTTCGGGTTCGCCGGTACGGCGCTGATCGAGGGCGCCGTGGGTCAGGGCTGCACGCGCTGCAGCGCCGCCACGGTCGAGCCGTACGTCGACTCGTTCCTGCCGGGTCCGTAGACCGGTCGCCGTCGAACGCCCCGGCATGGCGGGTTATGCTTCCCCGGCGATGCCTACTCTCGAATTCTTCTACGACTGCTCGAGCCCCTGGACCTACCTCGCGTTCCATCGCATCGAGCAAGTGGCTGCGCGCGGCGGGGCCGATCTGATCTGGAAGCCGATCCTCGTCGGCGGCGTCTTCAACGCGGTCAACCAGAGCGTCTACGAGAACCGCAGCAACCCGGTCCCGGCCAAGGCCGCCTACGCCAAGAAGGACCAGCAGAGCTGGGCCCGCTTCTACGGCCTGCGCATCGGCTCGCCGCCCGTGTTCCCCGTCAACAGCGTGAAGGCGATGCGGGCGGCATTCGTGGCGCAGGAGCACGGCAGGATCTCTCCGTTCTCGCGCGCCGTGTTCGAGGCCTACTGGGGCGATCTGCGGGATATCTCGCAGGACGACGTGCTGCGCGGCATCGTCGAGCGCGTCGGCCTCGACTGGCCGGAAGTGTCGGCGAAGATCGCGAGCGACGAGTACAAGAAGAAGCTGCGCGACAACGTCGACGAGTTGATCGCGCGCGGCGGATTCGGATCTCCCACCATGTACGTCGATCGCGACGACATGTACTTCGGCAACGACCGGCTGGTGCTGGTGGAAGCGGCGCTCGCCGCCGCGCGCAAACGGCCGGCGGCGGCCGGCGTTTCCGCTCAGGCCGCGCCGGGCCAGAGGTGAACATGCAGCCACGCAGGTGCGCAATCGCGATACCGCTCGTGCTCGCACTGATCGTCGCAGCCGAGGGAGGAGCAGCCGTGGAGAACACACTCACCGCCACCGAGAAGACGGAAGGGTGGGAGCTGTTGTTCGACGGCAAGACCCTCGACTCCTGGCGCGGCTACAAGATGCAGACGATCCCCGCCGGTTGGACAGTCGAGGACGGCGCCATTCGATTCGTCCCCCCCAAGGAGGGCGCCGGCGGCCAGCGCGCCGACATCATCACCAAGAAGCAGTACCAGGACTTCGAGCTGGTCGTGGAGTGGGCGGTCACGCCCGGCGGGAACAGCGGCATCTTCTTTCACGTCGGCGAGTCCACGCCGCGCACCTACGAGACCGGCCCCGAGTTCCAGGTGCTCGACAACAAGGGCCACAAGGACGGAGAGAAGCCGGTGACCTCGGCGGGCTCGAACTATGCGCTGCACGCTCCGGTCAAGGACGTGACGCGCCCGCTGGGAGAGTGGAACGAGGCGCGCATCCGTGTCGAGGGCGCGCACGTGACCCATTGGCTCAACGGCACCAAGCTGCTCGAGTACGACCTCTGGTCGCCGGAGTGGAAAGCGTTGGTGGCGGCCAGCAAGTTCGGCGCGATGCCCGGATACGGGCTCGACAAGACCGGGCACATCGCGCTGCAGGATCACGGCGACGACGTGAAGTTCCGCAACCTCCGGATCCGCGCGCTGTGAGCGACGCGCGCCACGAGACGAAACCATGAAGCATGCACATTCGATCGTCGGCGCGGCGGCCGTGCTCGCCGTCGTCCTCTCCGGAACCGGCGCTGCCGCCGCGGCCACCCCGAACGAAGCCGACACGACCAAGGGTGGCGTCACCTACTCGCGCGACGTCGCCCCCATCCTCCAGGCGCGCTGCCTGAGCTGCCACCGGCCGGGCCAGATCGGGCCGATGCCGCTGCGTAGCTACGACGAAGTGCGGCCGTGGGCGAAGTCGATCGCCAAGCAGGTCTCGCTGCGCGAGATGCCGCCGTGGTTCGCGCACCCCGACTCGCGACCGATGAAGGTCGACCAGAACCTGCGCCAGGAAGAGATCGACGCCATCGTGGCCTGGGCCGAGAGCGGCGCGATCGAAGGCGATCCCGCCGATCTGCCGCCGCCGCGTGAGTTCGCGACCTACAAGGGTGGATGGGTCCACCGCCAGCCCGACCTCGAGCTACGGCCCGAGCGCGCGTCCCAGGTCGCGAAGGAGGTCGACGACGAGTACCGCTGCTACCACGTGAAGCTCGGGCTCGAGCGCGACGTGTGGGTCAAGGGCACCGAGTTCCAGCCCGGCAATCCCGGCGTCGTCCACCACTTCATCCTGTTCCAGGACACCAATGGCGTCGGCGCGGCGCTCGACGGCGCCACCGCCGATCCGGGTTGGGTATGCGGGCAGATGGAAGCGTCGCTCGCCACCGCCAAGATCATCGAGATGTGGGCGCCCGGGAACACGGCGCCGCTCGATCCGCGCGGCATCGCGATGCGCCTCGAGGCCGGCAAGGACCTCATCCTCCAGATCCACTTCCACAACACCACCGGTGCCGACGCCGAGGATTGGTCGCGCTTCGCGCTGCACCTCGCGCAGCCGTCCGAGACCATCGTCAAGGAGGTTCGCGGTCAGTTGGTGTCGGCGTGGACGCTCGACATCAAGGCCGGCGACCCCAACGCCGAGCACCGTGCCGCCTGGACCGCGCCCGAGGACATCACGCTCTACACCTCGGGCGGCCACATGCACTACCGCGGCAAGGACATCGGCATGTGGGCGACCAGGCCCGGCGGCGAGCGCGAGACGCTGCTCTGGATTCCGAACTACGACTTCAACTGGCAGTTCACCTACGAGTTCAAGGAGCCCTACCGCGCGCCGGCGGGAACCACGTTCGAGATGGTGTCGCACCACGACAACTCGACGAACAACCCGTTCAACCCGGCGATCCCGCCGGTCGACGTCAAGTTCGGGCTCGCCACCTCGGACGAGATGGCGTTCACCGGGTTCAGCTACACGATCGACGACGAGTCGCTGGGGGTGACGCCGTGGGTGCCGGGGAAGGCCGCTGGCGCGACCGAGGCGACCGCTGGCCACTGAGACGAATCCGATCGTGGACCGCCAACCGACTAGAGATCTGGTCGCCGAGCCAGTCGTAGAGGAGCCCATCCTCGACGCCGCGCCCTACTACCTCCCCGTCGCCGACGAAACCGACGTCTTCCTCGCCGCCTACGCGGCCCGCCTCCCCGTCCTGCTGAAAGGCCCCACCGGCTGCGGCAAGACGCGGTTCGTCGAGCACATGGCGCACCTGCTCTATCGCGGCGAGCGATCGACGGCGCGACGGCGCTCGATCGATCTGCCGCTGGTGACCGTGGCGTGTCACGAGGATCTGGCCGCCACTGATCTGGTGGGGCGCTATCTCCTCACCGGCGACGAGACGGTGTGGATCGACGGACCGCTCACGCGGGCGGTGCGCACCGGCGCGATCTGCTATCTCGACGAGATCGTCGAAGCGCGCAAGGACACCACCGTCCTCATCCACCCGCTCACCGATCACCGCCGCACGCTGCCGATCGAAAAGCGCGCGGCGATCCTCGAGGCGCACGAGGACTTCCTGCTCGTCATCTCGTACAACCCGGGTTACCAGAGCGTCCTCAAGGATCTCAAGCCTTCGACACGCCAGCGCTTCGTCTCGCTCGACTTCGATTACCCGCCGCCCGAGCTCGAGGCGCGCATCATCGCGCACGAAGGCGGCGTCGACTCGGAGACCGCGACCGATCTCGCCGCGCTCGGTCAGAAGGTGCGCGCGCTGCGCGAGCACGGCTTCGAGGAAGGGGCCTCCACCCGGTTGCTGGTCTACGCCGCACAGCTGGTGTCGCAGGGCATCGACATCCAGCGCGCCTGCGAAGTCGCGATCAGCCGGGCCATCACCGACGATCGCGAAGTGCAGCGCGCGGTGGCCGAGCTGGTGACCACCATCTTTCCGTGAGCTGGCCCGCGCCGCACGACCCGGGCGCGGCGTCGTTCCGCGAGAGTCGCCGCGTCCTCGAGCTCTACGCCGAAGCGATCGCCGGATGGCGCGTCGAGCTGCGGACCACCGACGACCTGCCCGATCTTTCGGCGCACATCCGCCGCGACCTCCCCACTTCGAGCGCGCGCTGCGTGTTCCTGCCGGCGACGGTCGACGACTTCGAGTCTCATTCCGACAACTTCGCGGTGTTCAAGATCGCGATCCTGCACCAGCTCGGATTCTGGGAGTGCGGGACCTACTCGTTCACTCTCGAACGCAGTGAATCGGGCGAAGCGACCTCCGATCTCGCGGCGTTCTTCGGCTCCTTCGAGCGGCCTGCGCTGGCGCGCCAACTGTTCACGGTCCTCGAAGATACTCGTGTCGACGCCCACCTGTTACGGCGCTACCGCGGCATGCGGCGCGCGTTCTCCACTCTGCTCACGGCTTCGCTCGCGCAGCGGCCTCCGCTCGATCTCCTCGCCGGTGATCGCGCTCGACTCGAGGCACTGGTCCAGCTCAGCTTGATGGGCACCGCGAAGATCTCGGGGCCGATCGAGACGCCGGGTCCCGCGCCGGACTCGTTGGCCTCCGCCCTACCGCTCCTGCGCCGCGCGATCGACGCGGTGTGCGAGCCAGGCGCCTCCGTCTACACCACGACGGCACAAGTCGAGTCGTGCCTCTCGCTGTTCGGTCCCCCGACGAGAGACGACGTCCGCGGCGCCGTGATGCAGCCCTCGCGCCGGCCCGCTCCGCCGGGCTCCAAGCCGGAGCCGATCTCGATGCGGCGCCCCTCGAAGAAAGCCGCGCCCGCCGCCGGCGATGATGCCGCCGCCGCGGCTTCGGTCGAGCCGGTGCCTTTCCGCGGCGCGCCGCGCCCCGAGCTGGTGCAAAAGGAGCTCCACCTCGCCGACCTCGAGTCGCGTCTGGGCGAGGTCCCGGCGGACGGAGCACCACTTCCGCCCGAAGTTCTGCGCCAGTTGCTCGAGCGCGGCGAGATCGAGATCGAAGCAACCGAGCGCCGGGCGCTCGACGAGTCGTCGGGCCTCTCGACGGTCGACTTGCCCGGGCTCGCCGACCGCTTGCGCGACAGCGTGCGCCAGCGTCTCGCCGGCGCGATCCGCTCCCTCGCCGGCGAGCTCGAGGACGAGCTGGGCGATCTGGCGCCGCGCCGCGGCGTCCACTACTACGACGAGTGGGACCACGAGCACGCGCGCTACCGCCGCGCCTGGTGCCGTCTCACCGAGAGCCGCCTCGAGGGTGAAGCCACCGTCGAGCTCGACGCCACGCGGCGCGAGCAGGCCGAGCTCTTCTCCGAGGTCAAGCGTCAGTTCGAGCTGCTGCGGCCCGACGCGCGGCGCGTGCTCAAGCGGCTCGCCGACGGCGAGGACATCGACCTCGACGCCGCGGTCGAGGCGCGCGCCGATCGCCGCGCCGGCACCACACCCTCCGAGCAGGTCTACATGCGCCGCGATCGTCGCGAGCGCGAGGTCGCCGCCGCGTTCCTGCTCGACATGAGCGCCTCGACCGACTCGGAGATACAGGACGACGCCGCACGCCCGGAGAGGCCGCCGCCGCGGGACTACGACTACGTCGGCATCTACGACGACGACCCGCTGTGGGGGCCGTCGCGATCAGGCAAGCCGCCGCGTCGCCGCCGCGTGATCGACGTCGAGAAGGAGGCGCTCCTGTTGATGGCCGAGGCGCTCGACGCCCTGGGCGACGCCTACGGCGTCTACGGCTTCTCCGGCTACGGCCGCGAGCAGGTGGAGTTCTACGTCGCCAAGGACTTCGGTGAGAGCTGCGATCAGCGGGCGCGGGAGCGCATCGC
>DATAFT010000174.1:0-5435 GCA_036257295.1 Thermoanaerobaculia bacterium | reverse complement strand
CAATCGGTGCTTGCGGACCAGCTCGCGGTCCTGGAGCAGCGACCCTCGCCCTTCCGCCAGCGGCACGACGTAGCCGAAGGCAGCGAGGAATGGTCTCAGATCGCCGGCGAGCGAGCGCGACGCTTCCTCGATGCGCGGCTCGAGCCCCGCGAGTCCCCTGGCCTTGGCCCTCGCGAGAACTTCGTCGGCGAGCTCCGAGACGACGTCGCGCCTCGGGTTGTCGATGCGGCGCTCGACGTCGGTGGCGGAGCTCTCGGGTGATCGCGGCGGCCGCGGCAGACGCGCGATGCCGGACCGCAGCGCCTCGGCCGCGCGCTTGGCGGCGTCGAGGTCCTGGTCGCGGCAGTGGCGGGCAAGGTCCGTGAGCGCGTCATGGAGACCGGCCAGGCGATCGGCCGACGGCACCTCGAAGAACTCGAGCGTCTCGACCATCCCGGCGGCGAGACGTCGAGATCGATCCGAGTCGTAGTCGAGGCCCATCAGCCGAAGCCGCGGCTCGGTGGCGGCGACCAGGGCCTGGAGCGTGGCGCGCTCGAGGGGACCGCGGCCCGGCGCATCGTCCGGCGCCGGCGGCAGCGCGCGCAAGAGTCGGACCGTCCACGCCAGCTCGTCCGGACCCGCTGCCGCCGCCGTGTCGTGGCGCGAGTGGATCGCGCTCCAGACAGCGAGCTCGCGCTCGAGCACGGCTCGGTCGATACGGCCGGCGGCGGCCATCGAACGCAGCCACTCGATGCCGCCCTGGAACGCGATCACGAGCTGTTCCTGAGGCCAGTCGCTGCCGAGCCGTCGAAGCCGCGCCACCGTGAGGAGATAGTCGCGCGCCACTTCGGGCGAGCGCAGGTCCATGGTGTCGAGGACGTTCAAGGCGGGAGCGAACGTGTCGCTCCCGCGCGTCGCCAGGACGACGTTCTCGGGCGAATAGATCGCCGGATGCAGCCAGAAGAGATTGGCGCCGCGGAGCAGTCGGGGCAGGGCGCTGCGATCGGGTCCGAGCCGATCGACCTCGCTGGTCAACGCGCGCAGGAAGAGCTCCTCTTCATCGACGCCGTCCCCCGCTCGACTCCTCGCGGCGGCTTGGACGTCCGCGAGCGTGACCGGCGGCTGCTCTTCCTCGATCGCGGCCAACCACAGACCAGGCCCGCCGGGAAGGTGAGGGCGGGGCGGCTCGCCCTCGATCGGCAGCGATCGCACCAACGTCTCGAATCCAGGCTGCGTCGACTGTGAGCTGTCGAATGCGCCAGCGGAGTCGTCGAGACGATCGAACAGACGCCGCAGAAGGCCTCCGTGCGCTGCATCGCCGTGCCCGACGAAGTAGTCGACGGCCGGCGGCGGTGCAAAACGCAGCGAGTGCCAGAGATAGGCACCCTTGGCGTCATCGGCCTCGAGCAGTTGGTGGAGCAGGCCCTCAGGCGAGCCGTCGAGCGCCCCCACCAGATCGCGCCATACCGGGAGCGCCGCGTCTCCACCGGGCACTACCAGGCGACCGTTCTCGACGGTGAACGCCGACGCGTAGCGACGGAACGAGAACGGCGCGCGGTCGTGGACCCAACGCAGATCGACCCTGCCGAGTCGCTCGCGAGTCTCCCGTGAGAGCCGATCGAAGCCCGCGATCACCAGGCTCAATCGTTGATCCCGCGCCAACATGGCCAGCGCTCCGGGCCCCATCGGCTCTCCAGTGCCGCGCAGCCACAGCTCGGGCGGAAGCGGTGATGGCACTCGATCCCTCGGGATGGTGACCGTCCACGACTCGCCGGCGTCCAGACGATCGGCCATGCTGTCGAGCTCGAAACCCAGAGCCTGCGCGGCCATACGTCGGAACGCCTGCTCGTCGTCGTCTTCGTTCTTCGGAAGAATGACGACGCCGCGGCGCCGGTCTCGGACGACCTCGAAGCCGAGCGAATCGGCGAGTCGCTCGGCGGCCTGGCGCCCTTCCTTGCTCGCGCCGAGCTCGATTCGACCTGGGAAGCGCCGCTCGAGCTCGGCGATCAGATCGAGAAAGCGAACGAGGTCCCGGCGCCGTGGGATCGACTGCCAGTCATGGTCGCTGCGGCTCGAGCTCAGGAGCTGCGCGTTGAGACTGACGATGAATCGCTCGGGATCCTCATCGACGTAGCCGACCAGTCGGGCGACGGCGACGATGCCGCCCGGCACCTCGAGCCCGTCGACGGCGTCTCCGGCAGGGTGTGCGGGCGAGCACGGCAGGAGCAGGGTCGCGACCAGTGCCGCCCGCTTCGATCGGGACACTCGTTCAACCTCGGGAGCGCAGCCAGTCGTCGATCAGCCGGCGGGCGATCGAGAGCTTGGGTGGCAGCCGCACCTCCTGAGCCAGCACCTGGTCGCGGTGCAGCCAGCGCGCTTCCTCGAGCTCGGATCCGTCGACGCGGACCTCACCGCGGCGCGCCGTCGCCCAAAAACCCAGCATGATCGAGGAAGGAAACGGCCATGGCTGCGACGAGTGGTACTCGCAACCCTCGATCGCGACCCCCGCTTCCTCCATCACCTCGCGCGCAACCGCGTCCTCGAGACTCTCGCCGGGCTCGACGAAGCCGGCCAGGGCCGAGTACACGCCCGGCGGCCAGCGTGCCTGCCGTCCGAGCATGCACCATTCGCCGTCGCACACCAGCATGATCACGGCGGGGTCGGTCCGCGGAAAGATCTCCGCGGCGCACTCGGGTCGAGTGCAGCGACGAAGATGGCCGGCCTGCTGGCTTTCGGTAGGAGCGCCGCAGGCGCCGCAGAAGCGGTGGCGCTGGTGCCACGTCATCATCGCCCGCGCGTAGGCGAGCAGCGCTCCGTCCTCGGGCTCGACGATGGCGGCGGCCTGACGCAGATCCTGGAACTCGACGTCGCGGACCTCGGGCAGCGCCGAGAGTGGATCGTCGAGGTCGGAGACGTCGAGCGCGAAGTAGGCGCGCTCGCCGCGGGCGCCGAGGAACACCAGCGGGCGCGCGTCGCCGTCTCCGGCCGTGGCGCCGAGCGGCGCCTGCGCCAGCGCGAGCTGCGCCGCCGTCGGCACGTCACCGAGGCGCACCAGGCTCTGCGTCCTCCACACCAAGGTGACGCGCGACTCGGCGGATCGCAGCAGGCTTTCGAGCCAACCCGGATCGGGCCGCAGGTGCGACTGTCGATCGAGGCTGCCGGCCGCGAAGACGTTGGGTGGGCGCATGATCGACGAGCTGAGTGGAACGGTAATCCTAGCAGTGAGATCGAGCGGTATGCTCGCGCCGATGAGCCCAACCCATCCAGCGCAGGCGATCAACGACGACATAGAAAAAGCGCGGCCGGCGCTGCTCGCGCTGCTCTCCGATCTCGGACGCGAGGCGGTCTACCCACCCGACATTCCGTTCCAGGCGGCGCAGGCGCGGGGCAAGCGCTACAACGCCACCATCGGTCAGATCACCGACGGACACGGCCGCATTCTCGCGCCGCCCGCGCTCGCCCGGCAGATCGAGTCGCTCGCTGGCGATCGCAACGCCGCGCTGCTCTACTCCGCGGTCGAGGGGCGCGAGCCGCTGCGGCGTCGGTGGCGCGAGCGCCATCGGCCGCCGGGGACGACCGCGCCGTCGAGTCTGCCGCTGGTCGTCGCCGGCCTGACGCACGGCTTGTCTCTGGTGGCCGATCTCTTCTGCGATCGCGGCCGTGCGGTGGTGATCCCGGCGCCGTTCTGGGGCAACTACCGGCAGATCTTCACGCTGCGGCGCGGTGGACGCGTGGTGCCGGCGGAGGTGTACCGCGGCGGTCGCTTCGATCCGGGCGCGATCCGCGCGGCGCTCGACGCGCTGCCCGCAGGAGAGCCGGCGCTGGTGCTCCTCAACCTGCCCGCCAATCCGGTGGGCTACTCGCCGACCGCGCCCGAGTCGGATGCCGTGGTCGAAGCGCTCACCGCCGCGGCGTCGCGCCGCCCGTTGATGGTGGTGTGCGACGACGCCTACGCCGGCCTGGTCTACGAGGACGGCGTCCCGCGCGAGTCGTTGTTCTGGCGTTTGGCCGGTGCCGCCGAGTCGTTGATTCCGGTCAAGATCGACGGCTGCACCAAGGAGCTGGTGTTCTTCGGCGGCCGCGTCGCGTTTCTCACCTTCCCCTTCGAGCCCGAAGCCGCGGTCACGCGAGCGCTCGAGAGCAAGACCAAGTGCGTGCTGCGCGCCACCATCGGCTCGCCTGCGGCGCTGACTCAGGAGGTGGCGCTCTCGGCACTCGCGACCGACGGCGTCGAGGACGAGATCGAAGAGGTGCGCTCGATCCTCGGGCGACGGTACCGCGCGCTGCGGCGCGCCCTCGACGCGGCCTCGCCCGACCTCATGCGGCCGCTCCCGTTCAATTCCGGTTGCTTCGCTCTGATCGAGCTGCCCGAAGGAGTGGATGCCGAAGCGCTGCGCCAGCGTCTGCTCGCCGAGTTCGACACCGGGGTGGTTTCGAGCCCGCCGCGCTACGTGCGTATCGCCTACTGCTCGGTGGCGGAGGAGGCGATTCCCGAGCTGGTGACGCGGATCGAAGCGGGGGTCGCGGCCGAGGTCAGCTCGCTGCGGGCGTGGTGAGTACCACGCCCTCGCGAGCCTGTTTTCGGCGCCGCGGACGGCGCTAAGAAACGGGGATCGATCGCATCCCGGTAGCCTTCTCGGTCAAGGTCCGCAACTCGTCGGCGATCGCGAGACTGGAGCGCGTCGCGCTCGTCGCCAGCTCCTGGAGCTCGTCGGTCAGCGCGTACTTGCCGAGGAGCTGCGAGCCCATCTCGTGATGGTAGATCTCCTCGGGGTGAATGATCTCGAGATAGAGCTTGGCCGTCTCGTCGTCGCCCACGGCGCGGCAGAACTCGATGAACTGCGCATTCCTCACCTCGGCGATCGCTTCGCGGGCGAACGGTCCGGCGGCGACGCGCTCGACCGTGGTGCGCAGGCCGCGCAGGTAGTGGTAGAGCGGGCTGTAGCCTTCCTGCGCTGGGTCGTAACCCGACATGTCCTCGCCCAGCTCGCCGAGCCGCTTCAAGATGAGGTCGTAGTGCTTCATCTCGTCGCCGCACTGGCGCGCGAACGCCATCTTGACGTCGATCTCGGCGGTGGTCGGCATCCAATAACCCGCGAGCTCGCTCGCTTCCATCTCGCTCTTGAGCGCGAGCTTGAGGAGCGTGACGACGTCGACCTTCCCCTCGGACTCGGACTCGAGCGTCTGCCGTTCGCCGAGCTGGCTGAACAGGCGATCCATCTCCTGACGCAGGTTTCGGACGAAATCGCGCGGGTCCATCGCAGTAGTCTACGGCATCCGCCGCGCTCTGGCGCCGCCGGGCGCGTCGAGTCGCCGGTCGCACCCGGATAGACTGCACGACGTGCCGCTCACCGCGCTGCCGCTGCTGGCCGTCCTCGCCATGGCGCAAGCCCGCGCCGGTGGGTCACCGTCGACGCCACCTCCTGGCCCGGCCGAGCCGTTGCTCGGTTATCGCG
>DATAFT010000591.1:0-10959 GCA_036257295.1 Thermoanaerobaculia bacterium | reverse complement strand
CGATCTCCTCCGCGGTCGGCAGCGCCGCGCGCGGCCGCGCCTGCCGCGCGGCGAGACCATGCTGCCGGCAACGCTCCCGGTAGCGGTCGAGGATGCCACGCAGAGGCTCGAGCCGTGCGTCCGGGGTGGCTCCGCCAGCCGCCGCGAGGTTCTCGGTCTCGCCACGATCCGCCGCCAGATCGTAGAGCTCTTCGATCACCGGCGCGTCCCACAGCGGCGGGGCCTCGGCCTCACCCTTCGCCGCCGCCGCCACGATGTCGAAATAGGCCTCGGCGATCGCGTCGCGCTCTCGAGGTGGGTGGCTCTTGAGAGTGGCGACGTACTTTACGCCTCCTTGGATCACCGCGCGCGCGATCGCCCGCTCGGGGATGACCAGCTCCGCGATCACCGCGCGATCGTCGGCGTCGATCGATCGGAAGCGTGCGCCGCGCTCGGCCAGCAGCGATCGCCCGTCGAGGAAGGCGTCCTCGGCCGCGGCTGGAAGCGAGTGCAGCGCGAGCAGCGTCGGATAGAGATCGACGATCGACGCCGGAGCATCGGTGCGCCCCGCCTCGAGCAGCCCAGGAGCGTGCACCACCAACGGCACGCGCAGCACCTCGTCGTAGACCGTCCAGCCGCTCCCGGTGTCACCGTGCTCGCCGAGCTCCTCGCCCTGGGTGCCGAGCACCACCAGCACCGAGTCGTCGAGAGCGTCACGGGTGCGCAGCCCTTCGACCGTCGCGCCCAGGCAGTCATCGGCCGTCGCGATCTCGGCGTCGTAGCGCGCCGCCAGAGCGTCAGTGCCCGCGTCGGCGAAACGTCGCAGCGCATCCTCGGACGGTGTGTGCGGCTGATGCGGTTCCACCAATTGCAGGTAGAGGAATCGGGGCCCGTCGTCGGGCGCATCGAAAGCAGCCAACCCCCGTCTGACCACCTCCGCACACGGCCACGATTCCTGCGCCGACGCCACCGCCACGTCGTCGAAGCCGCGCGTGAACCCCCGCCCCGACAAGAGCGGCTGATTGGTCGCGAGCGCGGTGCGATACCCGGCGCGCCGGAACGCGCTCGCCAGAGTGATCGACGACTCCGCCGGCTGCGCCTCGAGCAGCCCGATGCTGCCTCCACTCGAAGGCAGCCTGCCGGTAAAGAGCGCCGACACCGATTGCAGCGTGTACGACGAGGCGGAGCGGGCCTCGTTCCAGACCAGCGCCTCGGCGGCGAGCCGATCGAGCGCAGGCGTGGTCGGCACCGGGTAGCCGGCCAATCCGGTGTGATCGAAGCGCAGCGCGTCGATCGCGACGACGATCAGGTGACGGCGCTCGCTCCGCGCCGCCGACTCCTCGCCCGGGGCGCACGACGTCGAGAGCCCGCTGGTCGCCAGAGTCGTCGCCGCGACGATCAGCGCACGAGCGTCCACAGTGCCTTGGCGAACCACATCATCGGCGGGTCGCGCACTTCGTTGTTGGCGCGCACCAGCTCGCGCACCTCGGTGTTGATGCGCTCGAGCTCGCCGATGTCGAGCCAGAACCCGCCGCAGGTCGGGCAGAAGTCGAGGACGATGTCGGTGTGGACGTTGAAGCTCACCTTCTTCATCGCCGTTCCATCGGCGGGACAGCTCGCCTCACCGTACCGGTCGGCGTGGGAGAAGCTGTCGAGGTCGACGCTCGAGTATTCGAGGCTGCCCTGGTGCGGCTCGGCGAGACGGTCGAGCTCCCCGGCGGTGAAGAACATGCCGCCGCAGCGATCGCAGGTGTAAGCCTCGGCGTCGCCGGCCAGCTTCACCAGCTCCTGGGACGGATCGCGTGGACAACGCATGCGAATGACCTCTCGGTGGGGGCGCGCGGCGGACGCGAGGCGGCGCGCCGCGCCGGTCGCCTCCTCCATGGTTCAGCGCCTACGGAACTCCATGTAGTACTGGCCCTCGCGCTCCATGAGCGGCACCTCGCGCACCAGTTCGAAGCCCCCGTTCTTGATCTCGTCGGTGACGGTGCCCTTGCCGGCGCGCACGTGCTCGATCGCGAACGCGGTGCTCACGCCTTCGACGCGTTCGAAGTCGATCACCACCAGCCGACCGCCTTCGCGCAGGGCCGCATGCAGCGACTCGAGCATCGGCTGCGGGAACTCGAAGTGGTGGTAGACGTCCGAGATCAACGCCAGATCGATCGAGCCGGGCGCGAGGCGCGTCGATTTCTGGTCGCCGAGTATGGTGGTGACGTTGGTCAAACCTTCCTTCTTGGCGGCCGTCGCGATGTGCTCGACGAACTCGGGCACGACGTCCTGGGCGAACACGCGCCCCTCGGGTCCGACCGCGGCCGCGATCAGCAGCGTGAGGAACCCGGTTCCCGCGCCGATGTCGGCTACTTCCATGCCCGGCTCGAGCGCGAGCGCGGCCACGATGGCGTGGCGGTACTTGTAGATGGCGCGATCGTCGGCTTCGAGACGATCAACCCATTGGTCGACGTCGGCGTTGCGGTAGGCGTCGTTGATGCCCGGCCGTACGCTGGTCTCCTGCCCCGGCGCGCGGGCGCAGACTCCGAGCGAGGCGGCCACGGCGAGCACCGCGGCGAGGATCGAAGGCGCGATTGGGCGAGGGCGGCTCATGGGTTCGACTCGTTTGCCTCGCGTAGGATACCGCTCCTGCTCGAGAGGCTAGGCATGCCAGGACCGCTCACCGGATTCCGCATCGTCGACCTCACCGCCGTGGTGGCCGGGCCGCTCGCCACGGCTCTGCTCGCCGACCAGGGCGCCGACGTGATCAAGGTCGAGCGCCCCAGCGGCGACATCCAGCGGCACGTCGGCAGCGCTCGCGGAGGCATGTCGGGGAACTTCCACGTGCTCAACCGCGGCAAGCGCTCGATCTCGGTCGACCTCAAGCAGGCACGCGGGCGGGAGATCGTGGAACGTCTGGCCGCCGGCGCCGACGTGCTGATGCAGAACTTCCGTCCCGGCGTCACCGACCGGCTCGGCCTCGGCTGGGAGGCGCTCTCCGCGCGCAATCCGCGCCTGGTCTACGTCTCGATGAGCGGCTTCGGACCCGACGGGCCGCACGCTCGCCGCCGCGCCTATGACCCGATCATCCAGGCGCGGTCGGGTCTGGTGTCGGCGCAGGGCCGGGCGCGCGGCGAGACGCCGGAGCAGATCAATCAGCTCCTCTGCGACAAGATCACGGCGTACGTCGCGAGTCAGGCCGCCACCGCGGCGCTGCTCGCGCGCGAGCGCAGCGGCGCCGGGCAGCACGTCACCGTGTCGATGCTCGACTCGGCGATCGCGTTCCTGTGGCCCGACGGCGGCGCCGACAGCATCCTGCTCGGCGATGGTGTCGATCACCGGCCGCCGATCGGAGCGGCGGGCTACCTCACCGCATTCCGCGACGGGTGGGCGACCACGATGGCGCTCTCAGACGCCGAGTTCGAGGGACTCTGCGGCGCGCTCGACATGAGCGAGGTGGCAAGCGATCCACGATTCGCGTCGATCGCCGAGCGCCAGCGACACCGCGACGAGCTGCGAGCGATCCTCGACACCCGCGCCGCCGCCCGCGCTCTCGAGCTCTCCCTCGACGAGGCCGAGGCGCGGTTCGAGGCGGCCCACGTACCGTTCGGGCGAGTGAATCGCGTCGAGGATCTCCCCGGCGACCCTCAGGTCGCGGCGAGCGGGATCTTCGTCGAGAGCGACCACCCGATCGCGGGCCGGGTCCGCGAGGCCAGGCCGGCGCCGCGCTTCAGCTCTACCCCGGCGCAAGTGGGAGGGGCAGCGCCGAGGATCGGAGAGCACACCCGCCAGATCCTCGCCGAGATCGGCCTGGCCGCGGAGACCGACGCCCTGCTCGCCGCCCGCGTCGTCACCGAACCGGCATAGCCGGGTCGCTGATCCGCCATGGCACGGAAGCAGCATGCTCATGTGTCGAGGCGGAAACAAAGGCGTAAGTAGAGCGTAAATATGTGCTAGACTGCTTCGCCCGGGCCTAGACACCCGGCAGGGAGCGAGGTGAGGATGGCAAGCATGGCGGTCGAAGAGCTCCTGGCTGCAACCGCGCGGAGAGAGAGCCCCAGCGTCGCCGAAGTGGCAGGCATGACCCTCGAGCGGTTCGCGCGGGCAGGGCTGGTCGTCAAGGTGCGGTCGACGCTCCTCGACGAGGTGGTCCTGTTCGCCAGCGACAACGCCGAGCTGCCGCGGGACGAGCGGCGGCCGGTCTACCGAGCCGCCGATCTCCGGCTCTTGTTGCGAGGCCGCACCGTCAACGTCTGAAGCCGCCGGCGGCGTAGGACGGGTGCCGGCGGGGCCGGTGGCGGACGCCGGCTCGTCCGTTACTATCCCGGCCCATGCCTGAGCGCCGCGACCCCTTCGCGCGCTTCGCCGAGCTCTACCGAGCGGCGATCGCGAGCGGCATCAAGAATCCGAACGCGATGACGCTGTCGACGGTTGGACCGGACGGGGCCCCGTCGTCGCGGCAGGTGCTGCTCAAGCACTTCGATCCGGACGGGTTCGTCTTCTACACCAACCTCGAGAGCCGCAAAGCTCGGCAGATCGCGGCCAATCCGCGGGTCAGCCTCAACTTCTACTGGCGCGAGATCGATCGGCAGGTGATCGTGGAGGGACGCGCCGAGCCGGTGAGCGCGGCCGAGGCGAACGCCTATTTCGCTTCCCGCGATCGGGGGAGCCAGATCGGCGCCTGGGCGTCGCGGCAGAGCCGGCCGCTCCAGAGCCGCTCGGTGCTCGTCGGCGAGGTCGCCGACCTCGAGCGGGAATACCAGGGACGCAAGGTGCCGCGCCCTCCATTCTGGTCGGGGCTCCGCGTGGTGCCCCAGTACTTCGAGTTCTGGGCCGAGGGCGTCGACCGACTGCACGATCGTTTCGCATTCGAGCGCACCGCGACCGGCTGGCGGTCGCGCCGTCTGTACCCTTAGGTCATGGAGCTACCGACGCTCGCCTATCTGGCGATCGCGCTCGGGTTGGGCTTCCTGGTCGGTCTCGAGCGTGAGTGGGCTGGCAGCCCGGTCGCCGGCATCCGCACGTTTCCGCTGATCACGGTGCTGGGAACCATCGCGGCGATGCTCTCGCCCCGATTCGGCGGATGGGTCGTCGCCGCGGCGCTGCTCGCGGTAGCCACCATGGTCGGCATCGGCGCCTGGGGCGAGATCGACGCGGCTCGTCGACGCGACCCCGCGGCCATCGGGGTCACCACCGAGATCGCCGCGCTGGTCATGTTCGCGGTCGGCGCCGCGCTGGGCGCCGGCTTCGTCGTCGAGAGCGTCGTCATCGGCGGCGTGGTCGCAGTGCTCCTGCATCATCGTCAGCCGCTTCACGGTCTGGTGGCGCGCATCGGCGAGGACGACGCGCGGGCGATCTTCCGCTTCGTCCTGATCGGGCTCGTCATCCTCCCGCTGCTTCCCAATCGAGCCTTCGACCGCTACCAGGTCCTGAACCCGTTCGACATCTGGCTCATGGTGGTGCTGATCGTAGGCATCAGCCTGGCCGCCTACGTGGCGTCACGACTGCTGGGGACCCATCGCGGGCTGCTCGCAGCCGGCCTTCTCGGCGGGCTCATCTCCTCCACCGCCACCACGGTGAGTCACGCGCGCGCGTCGCGCAACTCGCCTACCGGCGCCGAGGCGGCGGCGTTCGTCATCGTCGCCGCCTCGACCGTCGTCTTCGTCCGCGTTCTGGTCGAGATCCTGGTGGTTGCGCCTTCGATGATCGCGGCCACCGGTCCGCCCCTCCTGGTCGTGATGATCTGGATGGCGGTGCTGGCCGCGGTGCTCTTCCGACGCGTCGCGCGCGACGCCTCCGAGCCACTGGAGCAGCAGGCGCCCAGCGAGCTCAACACCGCCATCACGTTCGGCGTCCTCTACGCCGTAGTGCTCTTCGCTGTCGCCGTCACCAAGGAGAAGTTCGGCGACCGCGCGCTCTATCTGGTGGCCGGCCTGTCCGGGCTCACCGACATGGACGCCATCACGCTCTCCACGGCGAAGCTCGCCAACGCCAAGCGGCTGGAGCCGGCCATCGCTTGGCGGCTGATTCTGGTGGGCGCGATGGCGAACCTGTTCTTCAAGGGTCTGGTGGTCGCCGTGCTGGGCAGCGCTCGACTCCGAGCTCGCATAGCGGCGGTATTCGGGTTGGCGCTGGCCGGGGCCGCCCTCGTGCTCGCATTGTGGCCGGCCTGATCGCGGCCGCGCCCGGCGCCAGCCGCCCGACATTCCGTTACGCGCTGTGCGGTAGAGTCGCGCACCCATGCAGTGCGCCGTCCGCGGCGCCAAACGACAAAACGAGCGAGGGGTGGTAGACACCACCCCGTAGCGAGGCCGATCGAGTGAACCGTCTGGCGGGAAAGCGCGCCTTGATCACCGGCGCGGCGCGTGGCATCGGCGCCGCCATCGCGGCTCGCTTCCGCCAGGAGGGCGCCGACGTGATCGTCAACGACCTCGATCTGGAGCGGGCGCGGGCCACCGCCGAGCAGCTCGGCGGGCGGGCGGTGGCGGCCGACGTCGCCGACTCGGCGAGCGTGGCGGCGATGTTCGCCGAGGTCGGCGGGCCGATCGACGTCCTGGTCAACAACGCGGGCATCGGCGGCATGGAGAGCGATCCCGATCGCGCTCTCGAGCGGCAGGAACGGTCGATGCGCCAAGCCGAGGAGCGACAGGCCGGCGGACCCATCCGCACCCACGTCGACGTGACCGTCGAGCTCTCGGACGAAGACTGGCAGCGCATGATCGACGTCCATCTCAACGGCACGTTCTACTGCTCGCGTGAAGCTCTCAAGCTCATGAACCGGCAGGGATCGGGAGCGATCGTCAACATGGGCTCGATCATGGGCACCGCGGGGGGCGCTGGAGCGCCGCACTATTGCGCGGCCAAGGCCGGCATCCTCGGCTTCACGCGCGCGCTCGCGCGCGAGGTGGTCACACGTGGCATCCGCGTGAACGCGATCGCTCCGGGCTGGATTGCGACCGAGATGACCGCGCCGCTCACCTTGATACGGCCGATGATCGAGCTGCAGACGCCGATGGGACACTTCGGCGAAGCCGATGACATCGCCTGGGCCGCCGTGTATCTCGCGAGCGACGAGGCGAAGTTCGTCACCGGTCAGGTACTGTCGCCCAACGGCGGCTGGCACATGAGCCAGTAGAGGGGCCCTCCTTGCTCCGCCAAGCTCGCCGTCGTCTATGATCCTCGTCACCTACCTTCAAGGGAGAGATGTCATGACTCATGAGCGTCGTCGATTCGCTCTGGCCCTTCTCGGTGTAGCGCTACTCGTCGCAGGGCTCGCCGCCTGCGCGCCCAAGGAAGAGGCGGCCGCCCCCGCCGAGGCCCCGGCCGCGCCCGCAGAGCCCGCGTCCGCCGCGGAAGAGCACGCGGACCATCCGGCACCCGGCCCCGGCGCGCGCATCTTCTTCGTCGAGCCGGCCAACGGCGCCACGGTGACGAGCCCAGTGAAGATCGTTTTCGGTGCCGAGAACTTCATCATCGAGAAGCGCGTCGAGGGTGTGATCAATCCCGGTGCCGGTCATCACCACATCGGCCTCGACACCCAGTGCCTGCCGCCCGGCGAGATCATCCCGACGGCGGCGCCGTGGGTCCACTTCGGCGACGGCTCGTCGACGATCGAGTTCCAGCTGCCCCCCGGCGAGCACCATCTGGTGGCGCAGGTCGGCGACGGCGAGCACCGCACGCTCGACGAGCCGGGTCTCTGCGCCGAGCTCGACGTCGTCGTGGTGGAAGGAACGGCGGCGCCCAAGGAGCCGGCGACTCAGTAGCGGCGTTTCGCAACGTGCCCGACAGGACGATGACGCAGCCTCGATGACGGAGCCTTGACCGAGCGCGCGCCGCGCGTCGGCGTTTTCGGTTGGGGCATCGTCGCGCCGCGCTCGCGCGACGTCGGCGCGTTCGAGCGCAACCTCGAGAGCGCCGGCTCGTGGCTCGAGCCGTTCAACGGCTTCGGCCCCGACAACTTTCTGGTCGGCACGCCCGACTTCGAGCTCGAAACCTACCGGAGCTGGTTGGCGGAGCGATTCGCTCCCGCCCGCTTCGCGCAGATCCAGAGCAAGATGGGGCTGCCGACGCAGTTCGCGATGGGCGCCTTCATCCAGGCGCTCAGCCAGAACAAGGGCCTCGAGCACGAGCTCGAACGCCTGGGCGCCCTGGCGCACGTCTACGTCGGCACCGGCGTGGGTGACCTGCCCACGATCTACGAGGCGAGCCTTCGCCTCGACCGGGCGCAGGCGCGGTGGGACCGCTTCTGGGCGGACCCCACGCGCAACGAGCCGCTACGCCGGTTCCTCGCCGATCCGTCGACGTCGAAGGAAGGATCGCCCGGCGATGAAGCGGCGCCGCCGGTCGATCCGTCCACGCTCGACGGCGAAGCACGCGAGGACGCCGAGCGCGCCTGGAGCCACTACTGGGCGGCGCGCTCACCGGCGCTCGCCGAGTACCTCGCCGAGCTGCGCGCAATCGAGGGCGCCGACGTCGTCGGCGACGTCGAGACGGCGAAGAAGAGCCTGATGCGCCAGAAGCGATCGGCGAACAACAAGCTCCAGGAGAAGTGGGGCGCGCCCACGCCTCCGTGGGACGACCGTCTGCTCGCGAACGTCATCTGGAACATCCACAACACGCCGGCGTCGAACGTCTCGATGGTGGGTCGCATCACCGGCTTCACGTTCGCGCCGGTGGGCGCCTGCGCCACCTTCGGCGTCACCCTCAGGCTGGCGATGAACGCCATCCGTCTGGGCCAGGCCAAGGCGGTGGTGATCGGCGCCGCCGATCCGCCGCCCCACCCGCTCCTGGTCGGCGCGTTCTACAACGGCCGCGTGATCTCGGCCGACGGCGAGGTGTCGCGCCCGCTCACCGGTCTGCGCGGCACCCATGTCTCGGGAGGGGCGGCGATCTGGATCGTGGGCGATCTCGATCACATGACGGCGCGCGGCTTCCGGCCGCTCGGTCTCGAGCCGATCGCGGTCGGCGTGAGCGCCGACGCCGAGCACATCATCACGCCGTCGGAGGACGGTCCGTTGCAGGCGATCCGCGAGGCGATCGCCGGCGCGGGCGTCGACCCTGGCGCGATCGCCGCATGGGATCTGCACGCCACCGCGACCCCCGGCGACTGGCAGGAGGTCGCCAACCTGAGGCGTGTCCTGCCCGAGAGCGTGCTGGTGACCGCGCGCAAGGGGATCTTCGGCCACGGCATGGGCGCGTCCGGCGGTTGGGAGCTCACCGCCCAGTATCTCGGGCTCGCGCGCGGCCGCGTTTTCTCGACGCCCCTTCCCGAGCGCGACTTGAACGCCGAGATCGCGAAGCTCCATCGCCGCTTCGTCTTCGATTGCGAGTGTCCGGCGCCGGCGGGCGTCGTGGGCAAGCTGTCGATGGGCGTGGGCGGCGTCAACGCCTGCGTGCTGTCGCGGCCCTGGGCCTGAGCCCTCTCGGCGCAGCCGCGTCACCGCTGCGCCAAGACATCGACGTCGGATACCGCTTCCTGCAGTACGCCACCGCCGCCGCCACCAGCTTCTCGAGCACGGTCGCGTCGACGTCGGCGAGCCGCCGGATGTAGAGGCACGACTTGCCGGTCCGGTGCTTGCCGAGCTTCGCCAGCAGCGCGTCGCGGCGGGCGAAGTCGGCGAGGACGTAGAGCGTCATCTCCCGCCCACGCGGTGCGAACCCGACGATCGCCGCGTCGCCTTCGCGGCCGCTCTCGTAGCGGTAGTGGTACGAACCGAATCCGACGATGCTCGGGCCCCACATGTACGGTTTGGCTCCAGTCGCGCTCTTCATGATCCTGGCGACCGCCAGAGCGTCGCGGCGCCGGTCTTCGTCGAGCGTGAGTAGGAAATCGTCGACGCTCCGTTTGGTGGGTTGGGTCTTGTTCCGAGTCATCGCGCTCCTTCGCGAAGAGAGATCACGCCGCGGTCAAGAGCGCCGACCTCGCCGGATCAGCTCGTTGGACGGAAGCGTGGGGTCGAGCACCTTGCGGGCGGTCTCGATGCCTGCGATCGGCAGCACTGCCCCGTCGAGCAACCCGATCTGCGCGAGGACGGAGCCCTGGTCCCAGTAGATGCGCTCGAAGACCACTTCGTCGCGCTCGGTCTGGACCACCACCACCAGCGGCACTTCGACGCGCCGGCCGGTGGGCGCCACCCCCGGGAGCATCCAGTCCATCTCGAGATCGTGGGTGAACTTGAAGATCAGCTCGTCGATCACGCGCCCCTGCCCCACCGTCCGCGACACCAGCTCGATCGCGGTGTCGGCCGGCATCTTGGGGATGAAGTGGTTGGCATAGAAGTCCAGCACCTCGTCGGGTCGGGTGCCGCCGGTCATCACCGGCACGTGGTTGACCCAGCTCTGTTCAGCCATCGTCTCGACGGTGGCGGCCGCGTCTTTAGCAGCGAACTCGAAGTGCATGTGCCGTTCCCACAGCTCGATCAGTCGTCGCTCGTCGGCGGTGAACGATTCGTTCATGTGCACCTCGCTCGCGTCACTCGTCGCGCTAGCTACCTCGGGAACGCTTCCGGCAACCCACCATCGACCGGCAGCGTGGCGCCGGTGGTCGGCGTTTCCTCGCGGGCGAAGAACAGGACCGCGCGCGCCACGTCCGCGGCGCCGAGCGGCACCTTGAGCAGGTTGCGCTTGCGGTAGTACTCCGGAAGGTCGGCCGGGGTCATGCCACGCATGCGCGCGCGCTCGTCGCCGATCTGCTGCCACAGGCCCGACGGCACGTCGCCGTGGCCGAAGATGGCATCGGGGTTGATCATGTTGACGCGGACGCCGAGCGGCGCGAGCTCGATCGCGGCCAGTCGCCCGAGCTGGTGGTCACCGCCCTTCGACACCGAGTAAGCGGCGAACTCGGGCCCGGGAGCGAAGGCGTTCTTCGACGCGATGACGACCACGTTGCCGCCCATGCGCTGGCGCTTGAAGAGCCGCACCGCCTCGCGCAGCGTCAGGAAGTACCCGGTCAGGTTCACCTCGAGCACGAGGTTCCAGTCGTCGAGCGTGAGC
>DATAFT010000553.1:0-1851 GCA_036257295.1 Thermoanaerobaculia bacterium | reverse complement strand
GCGATGCTGGCATCGACCGCGCTCGAGAGCCGCGAGCTGGGTTGGGTGATCATGGCCAACTGCAACGAGTCGGTGATCGAGAACTACGACCTCGCTCTCCACGGCCAGGTGCTCTCGATCTACGAGTCGAGCGACGACGTCGGCGGCACCTGCGCGCCTCTTTTCGCGCGGTCTCCCGCGCTCGCGGGGCACGCCGAGGTGCGGCTCGAGACCGGCCTTCGACACGGCTTTCTCTATCGCCCGCTCCCCGAGTGGGTGAAGCCGGCGACGGCGTGGAGTGAACATAGGAAGGTGGAGCCATGAAGATGCAGCTCTACTTCGCCCCCCACACTTGCGCGCTGGCGTCGCACATCGTGCTCGAGCAGGCCGGAGCGGACTACGAGGCCGTGCGCGTCGACTTCAAGACCAACGCGCAGCGCAGCCCGGACTACATGAAGATCAACCCCAAGGCCCGGGTGCCCGCCTTGGTCACCGATCGCGGCGTGCTAACCGAAACGCCCGCGATCCTCGCCTTCGTCGCGCAGCGATTCCCGCAGGCGGGTCTGGCTCCGCTCGACGACCCCTTCGCGTTCGCGCAGGTGCAGGCGTTCAACAGCTACCTGTGCTCGACCGTCCACGTCGCGCACGCGCACCGCATGCGCGGTTACCGGTGGGTCGACGATCCCGCGGCGCTCGAGGCAATGAAGCAGAAGGTGCCGCAGACCGTGGGCGAGTGCTTCGACCTGATCGAGCGCGAGATGTTCCGCGGGCCATGGGTGATGGGCGACGCCTACACCATCAGCGATCCGTACCTCTTCACGCTGGCGCAGTGGCTGGAGGCCGACGGCGTCGATCCGGCGAGGTTTCCCAAGATTGCCGGGCACCGGGCGCGGATGGGTGAACATCCCGTGGTGCGTCGAGTGATCGCGGCGGAGGTCGGTCAGACCGCCAGCGCGGTCGGATAGCTCAGACCACCGCGGCGATCGCCACCACGCCCACCGCGAGCACGAGTGCGATCCCACCGGCCGCGAACCTCACCCAGCGGCCGAACGGCACACCCGCTGCGAGAAGGATCGCCATCAACGCGCCGTTGGTGGGCGTCAACGCCTCGGTCAGCCCAGCGCCCATCTGGTAGGCGATCACCGTCGCCTGCCGCGGTATCGACAACAGGTCCGACAAGGGGACCAGGACCGGCATGGTCAGGACGGCGTGACCGCTCACGCTCGACACCAGCACGTGGACGACGGCGTGGAGCGGGATCATCAGCAGGGCGCCGAACAGAGCCGGCGCGTCGTCGAGCGGGGCGGCGAGGCCGTGCAGGATGGTGTCGATCACGCGGCCGTCGGCGAGAACGAGCGTGATGCTGCGCGCGACACCGACCATCATCGCCGCCGGCAGCAAGGCCTGCATGCCCTCGAGGTAGACCGTGGTGGTGGCGGCGAGGCTCAGGCCCCCGAGTAGACCGGCGGCGAAGCCCGCGATCAGGAAGCCTGCGCTGAGCTCGTTGAAGCCCCAACCCCATGCCATGGCGCCGACCACATAGGCGAAGAGAGGCAAGAGGGCGACGGTGAGGATGAGGAGATCGCGCGCGGTCAGAGTGGGCGCGGCGACGTTCGACGCCGCCGCGGGCGCCGGCGGCTCGACCCGCGTCTTCTTCGCCCATCGCAGCGTCCACGCCACCCACAGCGGGAACGCCACCACCAGCATGAGGGCGCGCGGACCGAGAGCAGTGCCCATCGGCAGCTCCGCGATCTTCATCGCGATCCCGGCCTGGAACGGATTGGTGGGGCCGAACGCGCTGCCGATCATCGCCGCGCCGGCGCTCATCGCGACCACGGTCACGGCGTCGACGCCGAGACCGGCGCCGAGCAG
>DATAFT010000154.1:0-2773 GCA_036257295.1 Thermoanaerobaculia bacterium | reverse complement strand
GCACGTTGCTCGGCGTGATGCCGCCGCGCTTCGATCTCGAGGAGGGCGGAATCCAGGTGTGGCTGCCGCTCGGGCTCTCGCCCAACGACCGGACCCGCCGCGGGAGTCACTTCATCTATCTGATCGGTCGTCTCCGGCCCGAGGCGACGCTGGTCTCCGCGCGCGCCGAGCTCGACGCGCTGATGGGGGACTGGGGCCACCGCGCGCAGGCCACCCACGTGCCCGTAGTGCCGAACCATCCGCTCCATCTCGAGCCCCTGCACGACGCAGTGGTGGGCGAGACGCGTCCCGCGCTCCAGGCCCTGGCCGGCGCCGTCGCGTTCCTCCTCCTCATCGCCTGCACCAACGTCGCCAACCTCCTGCTCTCGCGCTCGGACGTGCGCGAGCGGGAGATGGCGATCCGCGCGGCGATGGGCGCGCCGCGGCGCCGCATGGTGCGCCAGCTTCTCACCGAGAGCGTAGTGTTGGCGATGGCCGGCGGCGCGCTGGGCGTGGCGGCGGCACACGCCGGCGTGCGCGCGCTGCTGCGCTCGAGCCCCGGCAGCCTGCCGCGCACCGGCGACGTGCGTCTCGACGCCACCGTGCTGCTCGCCTCACTCGCGGTCTCGGTGGTGGCCGGCATCCTGTTCGGCCTGGCGCCGGCGCTCAAGCTCTCGGGCGCCCGCTTCGGCATCCTGCTCAAGGAAGGCGCTCGCCGCCAATCGATCGGCGGCGCCGGCGCGCGCGCCCGGCGTTTTCTCATCGTCGCCGAGATGGCGCTGGCGGTGGCGCTGGTGGTGGGCTCCGCGCTCATGATCCGCACGGTGCGGACGCTGCTCGAGGTCGACACCGGCTTCGAGGCGGCGCACCTCACCACCTTCGAGCTCTTCCTGCCGCCGACCAGCTACCCCGAAGCGAGCGATCAGATGACGTTCTACACGCGTCTGGTCGAATCGCTCGAGTCCACGCCCGGCGTCGAGCAGGTCGGCAGCGCGAGCGGGCTGCCGCCACAGCGCGAGGTGAACGCCAATGACATGCAGTTCGAGGGCGTCGAGAAGGATCCCCAGGGACCGCCGCACAACATCGACTACTGGCAGTTCGCGACCGATGAATACCTCGACGCCATGAACATCGAGGTCCTCTCCGGCCGTGGCTTCGAAGCCGCTGACCATGCCTCGGCGCCGGTCGCGCTGATCAACGCCAAGGCCGCCGAGACGTTCTGGCCCGGACTCGATCCGATCGGCCGCCGGCTGAAACCCGACGGCGCCGAGGCGCCGTGGATCACCATCGTCGGCGTGGTCGACGACGTCAAGCAGGACGGAATCGACCGCGAGACCGGCACCGAGGTCTACTTCAGCTATGGCCAGGTCGGGACGCAGTTCGGCGAGTTCCTGCCGCGCACCATGTATACCCTGGTGCGGTCGTCGTTACCGCCGGCGGCGATCGCGAACACGATTCGCGACGCGGTGCGCGCGCTCGATCCCGCCCTGCCGGTCGCGAACCTGAGCACGATGGAGGAGGTGGTGCGCACCTCGATCGCGCGGCCGCGCTTCATCGCGCTGCTGCTCTCGATCTTCGCCGGCGCCGCGCTCTTCCTGGCGGCGAGCGGCATCTACGGGGTGCTCTCCTACTCGGTGGCGCAGCGCGCCCAGGAGCTCGGCATCCGCATGGCGCTGGGCGCCGACCGGCGCCGCATCCTGCGACTGGTGATGTCGCAGGGGCTGCTGCTCGCGTTCGCCGGGGTCGCGGCAGGAGTCGCGATCTCGCTCGCGTTGTCGCGACTCATCGCTTCTCTGCTGTTCGGCGTGGCGCCCACCGATCCGGTCGCCTACGGCGGAGTGATCGCCCTTCTCGGCGCGGTCGCGCTCGCCGCCTGCGCGCTGCCGGCGGCCCGAGCGGCGCGCGTCGATCCGCTGGTCGTCCTGCGCAGCGAGTAGCGATCCGATCTCGTTCGCGGTTCGTTCGCGGGCCGTCGCCAGCAGCGACGCTCACTGCCCCGCCATCAGCCCCAGCCCGGTCAGGAACGCGTCGGCGCGTTTCATCGCGAGATCGAAGTTCGCCGAGTTGCGCTGACCCTGGTAGAAGGAGTGGGGAGCGCCCTCGAACGGCACCAGCTCGCACGAGCCGCCCGCCGCGTTCACCGCCTCGACGAACTCCTTGACCGCGCCGAACGGCACGGTTTGATCGGCGGTGCCATGGAACACGATGCACGGCGGATAGCCGGGCCCGAGGTTCTTCATCGGATCGGAATCAGCGAGGTCCGCGAGCGCCATACCCGCAACCGACGGATTGTCTTTGAGGCCCGCGCCGGCGAAGGACGGATAGGTGAAGTTGACGCCCGGATTGAACAGCACGAGAGCTTCGGGCCGGGGATCGATCGCCGGCTGGTCGGGGTGGTCGACCTTAGCCGCGCCGAGCGATGCGGCGAGCTGCCCGCCCGCCGAACCGCCTCCCGCCGCCAAGCGCTTCAGATCGATCCCCAGGTCGCCGGCATGGGCCTTCACCCACCGCATCGCGGCGCGCGCGTCCTTCGTGGAGTCCGGAATCCGCGAGCCCGAGCTTTCGTTGACGCGATATTCCGGCAGCACCACCGTCATGCCCCGCTCGACGAAGTGGCGCGCCACCGCGAGATAGAAGACCGGCGTTCCCGTCGTCCAGCCACCGCCGTGATAGAGCACGATCGCGGGCAGGGGACGTTCCGGTTTGCTCCCGCCCGGCCAATAGACCCATAGCGAAAGCGGCTTGCCCTGGTCGGTGGTGCGGTAGACGAGCTTCTCGTTGGGCTGGGCTTCCG
>DATAFT010000150.1:0-5372 GCA_036257295.1 Thermoanaerobaculia bacterium | reverse complement strand
GCGCCGTCGGCGCGGATCCGTATCGTCGACGCCCCGGGGGCCGCGTCGCGGCTCGAGATCCGTAATCCCGATCTGGTGGTGGCGGCTACTCGTCTGGCGTCGCCGTAGGCTCGGCCAACGGCAACGTCACCCGCACCAGGTTGCCGGGGTCGAAGTACTCGACCTCGACGGCGGCTCGA
The DNA here is from genome assembly GCA_036257295.1 of Thermoanaerobaculia bacterium. GTDB lineage: Bacteria > Acidobacteriota > Thermoanaerobaculia > Multivoradales > Multivoraceae > DATAFT01. Next base: position 5,193 of record DATAFT010000150.1, on the reverse strand, counting down.
GCGAGCAGGATGCCCCGTCCATGGGGATGGAGGACACGGTCCTTGTCGAAGACCAGATAGCGGTTGAAGTCGAAGCCGGGGCCGCTATCCACGATCAGGACCTGCAGGTGGTCGCCGATGCGCGTGAGCGTGGCCCGCACCCGCTTGAAACGGTTCTCCTCCAACGCCAGCCTCCGCTCGAGCTCCTGGTTGAGGCGCCGCTCCGCGAGCAGCTTGCCCTTTTCCTCGTAGGTGATCCCGAGATTGCCGTGCTCGATACCGTTGACCAGAAGCTCGAGCACACCGACCCCCCGCTGTGGATCGCCGCACGCCGAGCCGATGTGCGCGGCGAGGAGCTCGGCCTCGCGCGGCGTGCGGATCTCGAAGGTGCCCTGAGCGAGCAGCGCGAAGCAGTCCTTCACCCGCTCCGTCAACGCGAGCAGCGAGCGCCGGCACTCTCGACCGGCGAGCGCGGAACCCACCAGGCAGCGCAGCCGGTCTGCCTCGTAGGGCTTGGCGAGGTGCATGAACATCCCGCGGTTCAGCGCTGGCCCCAGCTGATCGGGCGCGTTCCCCGAGGACTGCACGATGATCTCGAGCTGTTCGGATCGCGGGAGAGCTTCGAGCCAGCGCAGGAGCTCGACCGCCTCGGCGTCGCGCGTCTGCCAGTCGAGGATGATGGCGTCGAGATCGTCGGCCCCGCCGGGCGCGAGCGCGCTCTCGATCGCGGCGCGCCCGTCCGCGATGCTCTGCGCCGCGCGCAGCGTGTAACCGCCGTCCTTGAGCGCTTGCTCGAGGAAGGAGAGCTCGTTGGGCTCCTCGTCGATGACCAGGATGGTGGGCACCGTCCGGAATTCTATGCCCGGCGGGCAGGTGACACCGACCAGCGATCAAGTCGCTTCGATCTCGACGCGGTTGTCGTGGAACACGGCGCCGCCGCCCAGGTCGGAGTCGCGCTCGTCGACGGTCGCGTTGACGTTGGCGCCGCCGGCGAGACCCGGCCAGCGGCCCTTCGGACTGGCGACGACACCCGGGCGGACGCGATCCGTGATCGTGGCCGCGGCGGCGAACGCGCCTCGCCCGTTGAACACCCGCACCAGCGCGCCTTCATCGATGCGGCGGGCCTGCGCGTCGGCCGGATGGATGAGCACCGCGGGCCGGCCGGATCGACGCAACTGCCCCGGCACGTTGGCGAAGATCGAGTTCAGGAACCAGTGGTCGGCGGGCGTGATCAGCGCCAGCGGATAGGCGCGCGTCAACGGCGTCTCGTGCTGAGACGCCTCGTACGACTCGGTGTAGCCCGCGATCGGATCGAGGCCCGCGCTCGCCATGCGCTCGGAGACGAATTCGAGCTTCCCCGACGGCGTCATGAAACCGTTGGCGAAGGGCACGAACGGATCCGGATAGTTGAGGCGCATCCAGCCGCGCTCCTTGAGCGCCTCGAGCGTCATGCCGGCGAGCGACGGGTGACCGGAGTCGAGCACCTGACGCGCCATCGTCTCGTCGCTGTCATACAGGCTGGGCTCGTCGAGCTTCATCGCTCGCGACAGCCGCCGGAACATCTCGGTCGCCGAGAGGCACTCGCCGGCCGGCTCCACCGCGGGCTCGTTCCACGCCACGTAGAGGTGCCCGTAAGCGATCAGCAGGTCGGCATGCTCGGTCTGCATGGTGGCCGGCAGCAGCAGATCGGCGTAGCGTGCGGTGTCGGTCTCGAAGTGGTCGACCACCACGGTGAACAGATCGTCGCGCGACAAGCCACGCACGACCTTGGTCTGGTGCGGCACACTTGCCACCGGATTGCTGCCGTAGATGAAGAGCGCCTTCACGGGCGGATCGTCGAGCTCGAGCAGGCCCTCGCCGACTCGCGTCATGTGCAGCTCGCGCCCTTCGCGCGGCCGCAGGTCGTCGCGCCACAGCGCCGGCCAGTTGAGGCCATAGAACCCGCGCGTGTCGTAGAAAGCCCCGCCGCCGGGATGCCTCCAGTCCCCGGTCACGCCCGGGATGCAGGTGATCGCCCGCACCGCCATCCCACCGCCACCGTGACGCTGGAGCCCGATGCCGACGCGGATGCCGGTCGGGCGCGTGTGCGCGATGCGCCGGCCCAACGCGACGATCGTTTCGACCGGGAGGCCGCTGATAGCGGACGCGCGATCCGGCGGAAACTCGAGGATGCGCGAGCGGAAGGCTTCCCAGCCGAGCGTGTGCTGGTCGATGAAGTCGCGATCCTCCGCTCCCTCGTCGAGCACGACGTGGAGCAGGCCGAGCGCGAGGGCGGCGTCGGTGCCGGGGTTGGGAGCGACGTGCTGGTCCGACGCCGCCGCGGTGCGGGTTCTGATCGGATCGATCGCGACCACGTGCGCGCCGCGACGCTGCGCCTCGAGCACCGGCTGCCACAGGTGCGGGTGGGTCGAGAGCACGTTGGCGCCCCAGAGCAGGATCAGATTCGAGTGCCGGAAGGTCTCCGGATCCATCCCCACTCGACCGCCCAGCGTGTACTCGGTGCCGATGCCTCCCGCAATGGTGCAGATGGTCTGCACGTGCCGCGACGCGCCCAGCACGTTCCAGAACCGGCGGCCGGCGCTGTAGGCGCCCTGGATCAGCCCCATGGTGCCGGTGCCGATGAAGGGCCAGATCGCCTCGGCGCCCCAATCGTCGATGGTCGAGCGTAGGCGCCGTGCGATCTCCGCGAGCGCTTCGTCCCACGAGATCCGCTCGAAGTGTCCGGACCCCTTCGGGCCCCGGCGCCGCATCGGGTACAGCAGTCTTTCCGGCGAACGCGAGTACTCGAGGTAGTGAGTGAGCTTGTTGCAGAGCCAACCGCGGGTGAACGGATGATCGGGATCGCCGCGCAGCGCCACCGCCTCGCCGTCCTCGACCGTGACGATCCAGCCGCAGGTGTCGGGACAGTCGAGCGGGCAGGCGCCGCGGATCTGGCGTTCGACCGATTCGGCCACGCCCAATGATGGCCCCACCCCGGGGTCGCGGGAAAGGACCGAATCGAAGGACCCGCTCAGACCAGCGGCGTCCTTGGATCGTTGCCGCCGACGCGCGACCCGGAGTATTCTGGATGACCCCGCGGAACCGCCGCGATCGTCATCGCCGCCAGCTTCGCAATGACCCTGACCAAGCTTCTCGTCGCCAACCGCGGCGAGATCGCGATCCGCATCCTGCGCGCCGCGTCCGAGCACGGCCTCGCCACCGTCGCCATCCACTCCGAGGACGACGCGGCGTCGCTGCACACGCGTTGGGGCAACGAGGTGGTGGCGCTCACGGGCGCCGGCGCGCGCGCCTACCTCGACATCGACCAGATCGTCGCGATCGCGACCGAACGCGGCTGCGACGCGATCCATCCAGGGTACGGCTTCCTGGCGGAAAACGCGGACTTCGCCGAGGCCTGCGCCGCGGCGGGTCTGCGCTTCGTCGGACCACGACCCGAGGTGCTGCGGATCTTCGGCGACAAGGCGCGGGCGCGAATGGCGGCGATCTCCGCCGGCGTTCCCGTGATCGACGGCACTCGCGGCGGCATCGCGCTACAGGAAGCGTTCGCCTTCTTCGACGGCCTCGGCCACGGCGGCGAGATCATGCTCAAGGCTGTCGCCGGCGGCGGCGGGCGCGGCATGCGCGCGGTGCGCCGCCGCGTCGATCTCGAGTCGTCGTTCGAGCGCTGCCGCTCCGAGGCCACCGCGGCGTTCGGGAGCGGAGACCTCTACGCCGAGGAGCTCTGGCTCGACACCCGCCACGTCGAGGTGCAGATCGTCGGCGACGGCATCGAGGTGATCCACCTCGGCGAGCGGGACTGCAGCGTTCAGCGTCGCCACCAGAAGCTGGTGGAGATCGCGCCGGCCCCCGGACTCTCGCCCGAGCTGCGCGACCGGCTGTGCGCCGCCGCGGTGGCGATCTCGCGCGCCGTCGAGTACGAGAGCCTCGGCACCATCGAGTTCCTGGTCGAGGCGAGTGGCGCGGGCTCGAGCACCGGACGCTTCGCGTTCATCGAGGCCAACCCCCGCCTCCAGGTCGAGCATCCGGTGACCGAAGAAGTCACCGGCATCGACCTGGTGGCGACCCAGCTCTCGATCGCCGGCGGACAGACGCTCGCCGATCTGCAGCTGCGGCAGGACGACGTACCACCGCCGCGAGGCTGCGCCATCGAGCTGCGCATCAACATGGAGCGCATGACCGCCGATGGCGGCGCGATGCCCGCCGGTGGAACGCTCTCGGTGTACGAGCCGCCGAGCGGTCGCGGCATCCGCGTCGACGGCGCCGGGTACGCCGGCTACACCCCGAGCGGCCGGTTCGACTCGCTGCTGGCGAAGCTGGTGGTGCGCTCTTCGACCGGCTACGAAAACGCGCTAGCCAAGGCGTACGCTGCGCTGTGCGCCTTCCGCATCGACGGCGTCGACACCAATCTCGACTTCCTGCGCACCGTCGCGCGCCATCCGCGCGTGATGCGGGGCGAGCTCTACACCAGGCTGGTGGACGACCATCTCGCCGAGCTGGCTGCCGGGGAGCGGCATCGCCCGCTCTTCTTCGAGGGCAACGGGGACGACGCCCGCGGCGCCGATCGGGCACAGGTCACGCCCAACCTCGCCGGCGTCCGCGTCGACCCTCGCGATCCGCTCGCGGTTCTCGACTATGGGCGCGCCGCGGCGGCTGCCACTCGATCCGGGACCGAACGGCAGCCGGCAACGAGCGCTCCGTCGGGGACGGTCGCGGTGCGCGCGCCACTCCAGGGCACCGTCGTGAGCATTCAGGTCGGTGAGGGCGACCAGGTGCGGCGCGGCGCGCCGGTAGTGATCATGGAATCGATGAAGATGGAGCACGAGATCGCCGCGACGGTGAGCGGCGTGGTGCGCGGCATCGCCATCGCCAAGGGCGACACGCTCTACGAGGGCCATCCGCTCCTCTTCATCGAGGAAGGCGAGGTCGCCGCGGATGACGATGCGGCCGGGCTCGAGATCGATCTCGATCGCGTGCGTCCCGACCTCGACGAGGTCTTGCGGCGGCGCGCCAAGACCACCGACGCGGAGCGGCCGGAAGCGGTGGCGCGGCGGCGGGCCACGGAGCAGCGTACCGCGCGCGAGAACGTGCTCGACCTCTGCGATCCCGGCACCTTCGTCGAGTACGGCGGCCTGGTGATCGCGGCGCAGCGGCGCCGGCGAACGCTCGAGGACCTGATCGACAAGACGCCGGCCGACGGCATGATCACCGGCGTCG
>DATAFT010000466.1:0-9693 GCA_036257295.1 Thermoanaerobaculia bacterium | reverse complement strand
GGTCTCCATGTGCACCTCGTCTGGGCCGTCGGCGATGCGCAGCGTGCGCGCTCCGACCCAGGCCGCGGCGAGGAAAGTGTCCTGCGACACGCCAGCGCCGCCGTGCGCCTGGATCGCCCGGTCGAGGACGTTGAGCAGCATGTTGGGCGCGATCACCTTGATCATCGCGATCTCGCGACGCGCCTCCTTGTTGCCCACGGTGTCCATCATGTGCGCCGCCTTGAGCACCAGCAGGCGGGCCTGCTCGATCTCCATGCGCGACTTGGCGATGTCTTGGCGGATCGAGCCGAACTCCTCGAGGCGCTTGCCGAACGCGACGCGCTCGTGGCAGCGCTTGACCATCAGCTCGAGCGCGCGCTCCGCCATGCCGATCGCGCGCATGCAGTGGTGGATGCGGCCCGGCCCCAACCGCCCCTGCGCGATCTCGAAGCCGCGGCCCTCACCCAGGAGGATGTTCGACGCCGGCACGCGCACGTTCTCGTAGATCACCTCGCCATGGCCGTGCGGCGCGTGATCGTTGCCGAACACGGTGAGCATGCGCTTGATGGTGATGCCCGGGACGTCGAACGGCACCACGATCATCGACTGCTGGGCGTGCTTGGGCCCGTTGAAGTCGGTCTTGCCCATGAAGATCGCGATCTTGCAGCGCGGATCGCCGGCGCCAGAGCTCCACCACTTGCGCCCGTTGATCACGTACTCGTCGCCGTCGCGCTGGATCGACGACTGGATGTTGGTGGCGTCCGACGACGCCACCGCCGGCTCGGTCATGGCGAAGCACGAGCGGATCTTGCCGTCGAGCAGCGGCTGCAGGTACTTCTTCTTGATCTCCTCGCTGCCATAGCGCTCGAGCACCTCCATGTTGCCGGTGTCGGGCGCCGAGCAGTTGAAGACCTCGGACGACCACGGGTAGCGGCCCATGATCTCGCAGCACGGCGCGTACTCGAAGTTGGAGAGACCGGCGCCGCGCTGGCTCTCGGGCAGGAACATGTTCCAGAGCCCTGCTCCCTTGGCCTTCTCCTTGAGGTCCTCGATGATCTGGATCGGCTGCCAACGGTCGCCGTTGTTGCCGCTGTGCGCCTCCTCGGCCACCTTGACGTCGTTGGGAACGATGTACTGATGGAAGAACTCGCCGAGGCGCTTCTGGTACGACTTCGACTTCTCCGAGAACTCGAACATGGACACTCTCCTCTGTGCTAACGCGATCTGCCGGCGGAAGATCGAAACGGGCATCTAATCTACCCGATCGCGCTGCCGTGAGCTTTCATCCCGTGCTTGCCCTCCTGGCTCAGATTACGTAATACTCGTAATTGGCTTACGAATGTCAGACTTCAGGAGCCGCCATGGACGCAAAAACCGCCAACAAGAACTGGAACTCGATCTGGGACCGGGTCCGCAACGAGCTCAACCAGGCCGGCATCGACCTCGAGACCATGGGAGTCCGCGTCGAGGAGCTCGGCGGCAAGCTCGGTCGCGCGGTGAAGGTCGTGTTCGTCACGCCCGATCTCCAGGAGAGTGTCGACGCCATGAACCGCGAGCAGCGCGATCAGGTGATCATGGTCCGCGTCGACGAGGCGACCCTGCGGGAGCTCGATGCCTGGGTGAAGACCGAGGCGGTGAAGAGCCGCTCCGAGGCGGCCGCGGTCTTCATCCGCGAGGGCCTCAAGGTCCGGGCCTCCGAGCTCGAGAAGCTGGAGGACGCGCTGGCCGACGTCGATCGCGCGCGCGAACGGCTCCACGAACGCGTCAAGGAGGTCTTCGGTGAGAAAGCGCCGCCCGCGAGCTGACCTGCGCCGTGCGGCGGGCACCGTTGCGATCCTCGCGGCGCTGGTATCGCCCGCGATGGCGGAGTCGCCGGCGACTCGACCTCCTTCCCAGAGCCGTGAGGAAGTCAACCTCGCAACCTTCGATCGGGCGTGGTCGCTGATCGCCGACACGCACTGGGACCCCACTCTCGGCGGTCTCGATTGGGCGGCGGTGCGCGACGAGCTGCGCCCGAAGGCTGGCGACGCCACCAACGATCGCGAGCTTCGTCGCGTGATCGAGGAGATGTTGGCGCGGCTCGGCCAGTCGCACTTCGCGCTGCTTCCCGATCCCGCCACGGACGATCCGACGTCGACCAGCGACGAGGACGCGGGCGGTCTTCCCGGCTGCTCGGCGGCCAGGAGCGCCGAGATCTTCGCGGCCATGGAGCGACGCCATTCAGGGGATGGAGACCCCGGCCTCGAGCTCCGGCTGCTCGATCGCGATCAGGTGGTGGTGACGCGCGTGGTGGCGGGCACCCCGGCCGCCGCCGCCGGCGTTCGCACCGGATGGCGCCTGCTCGCCATCGACGGGGCTCCACTCGAGCGTTCGCTCGAGTGCATCCGGCGCGTCGACGACGTGGCCTTCCAGCGTCAGATCGAGATCTCGTGGCTTCGTGGTCTGCTCGCCGGTCCGGCCGGCAGCGACGTGCGCGCGCGATTCCACGGCGGCTCACACCGCGAGCTGGTGCTGCGGCGGGCGCCGCCGCCGGGCGAGGTCGTGCGCTTCGGCAACCTGCCTCCTGCGGCGCTCCAGTTCGAGCGCACCTCGGCCGAGACCAGGCAGCGCGCGCGAGTCGCCGTCGTCCGCTTCAACATCTGGCTGCCTCCGGTTTCGGCCGCGTTCGAGAGCGCGATGTCCGAGCTGCGTGCCGCCGATGGCGTGGTGATCGACCTGCGAGGCAACCCGGGCGGGGTGTCCGCCGTAGCACAGGGAGTCGCCGGACACTTCGTTGCGGAGACGATCAGCCTGGGCACGATGAAAGGCAGACGTGACCATCTCGAGTTGGTAGCGCAGCCCCGGCGCGTGGCGCGGGACGGCAGCACCGTCGAGCCCTACGGCGGGCCGCTGGCGATCCTGATCGACGAAGGCAGCGCGTCGACGTCCGAGCTGTTCGCTGCCGGCCTGCGCGACCACGACCGGGCGCGGCTCTTCGGCAGCCCTTCCGCCGGCGCCGCGCTGCCGGCGGTGATGGATCGACTACCGAACGGCGACGTGTTCATGCACGCTTCGATGGACTACATCCGACCCAACGGCGAGCGCGTCGAGGGCCGGCCCGTCGTCCCCGACGTCACCACACCGCTGCGGCGCGCCGACCTTCGAGCGGGCACGGACGCAGCGCTCGAGGCGGCGCTGTCATGGATCGACGAGGAGCTCTAGGTCAGAGCTGACGCCGCCCCGATTCTCTCGAATCAACGATTCGAGCAAGGAGAACGTGATGCAGAAGCGATACTTCGAACGCACCGACCGGCGGTCAGCAGACGCTGGGTGGTGGATCGGCGCCATGCTCTCGATCGTCGCCGCGATGATCTTCGTCGCCGGAGCTTCGGCGGGACAGCAGCCCGCTGCTCCGGCGGCGCAACAACCAGCGGCCCAGCAACCGGCCGCCGCGGCCGCGCCATCAGCCACCGACACCGAGCCGCTACCGTCCGCGACCGAGATCCTGCAGCGCAACGTGGAGGCCCGCGGCGGCGAGGCGGCCCTCCGCAAGCACCGCCACATCACCTGGAAGGGCACCTTCGAGATGCCCGGCATGGGGATCAAGGGAGACGTCCTCCTGCACGCATCGGCGCCCAATCTCTTCCACCTCACGATCGAAGCTCCGGGGGTGGGCACCATCACCCAAGGCTTCGACGGCACCGTGGGCTGGGCCGACAACCCCATGACCGGTCCCACCGTCAACAGCGGCAAAGAGCTCGAGATGACCAAGATCCAGAGCGATTTCTACGCCGACCTCAACACTGCGGAGTACTTCTCCAAGATCGAGACGGTCGGACGCGAGACCTACGCCGGCGAGCCCAGCTACAAGGTCGCCTTCACCACCAAGGGTGGCATGGAGCTGTTCACCTACTACTCGGTGGCGACCGGGCTCATGGTGGGAACCACCGGGAACTTCCCAACGCCGATGGGCGAGGTCTTCGTCGAGACCGAGACCAGCGACTTCAAGGAGTTCGACGGGGCGCTCTATCCCACCACCAGCGTGCAGAAGGCGATGGGCGCCGAGCAGGTGCTGAAGCTCACCGAACCCGACTTCGGCGAGATCGATCCCGCGATCTATGCGCTGCCGGAGGCGGTCAAGACGCTGGTCGCTGGACAGCCGGCGCAGTGACCTCGGCGGGATCGGCGAGCCGCTCGGCGACCCGTCCGATCAGCAGCGTGGCCGGCGCTTCGAGCGCCGCGGCCGCGGCGCGCGCGGCGATGGCGTGAAGCGGCGCCGCCACCCAGCGCTCGTCGGGGAGGCTCGCCTTCGACACCACGACCGCGGGCAGATCGGACGGGAACCCCTTCTCGATCGCCTCACGCACGAGCTCGCCGAGGCGCGCCAGGCCCATGAAGAGGACGTAGGTGGTGCGATCGTCGTAGCGCGGTAGCTCGACCGCCGGCTCGGCGCTCCCTTCCGCGCTGCGATGTCCGGTCATGACCACCACGCGGTCGGCAGCGTCGCGGTCGGTGAGCGGAATGCCCGCCGCGAGCGGGACGGCGAGCAGGCTCGATACGCCCGGCACGATCTCGTAGGGGACGCCGGCCGCCTCGAGCGCGTGCACCTCCTCGGCGAGGCGGGCGAAGAGAGAGGGATCGCCGCCCTTGAGACGCACGATGCGGCGCCGCTCGCGAGCCAGCTGCACCAGGATCTCTTCGATTCGACGCTGAGACAGCCGCGGCCGGCCGGCGCGCTTGCCGACGTAGATCACGCGGCCCTCGGCTCCGCGGTAGATCTCGGGCGCCACCAGCGCGTCGACCACCAGGTCGTCCGCCTCGGCGATCAGCCTCGACGCGCGCACGGTGAGGAGATCGGGGTCACCGGGACCCGCGCCGACGATCCACACCTTGCCGAAGGAAGCCGGCGAGCCGTCACCGCTCATGAGGCCCTCACTGTGGCGCCGACGTCGAGCCGCGACAGCAGCTCGGCGACGCCGCCAGCGCGATCGCGGTGGACGGTCGCGCTGAGGCGGGCGCCGGCGTCGCCACCGGTCAGCTCGATGCGCGGCTGCTCGCCGGCAAAGAGCCATGCCGCCAGGCGCTCGAGAGCGCGCGCCAGCTCACCGCCGTCCCCGGCGATCACACGTCGATCGTTGATCGCGAGCTCGAATCGATCGGCCGGAAACGAAAGACCCGCGAGATCGCGCTCGCGCTCCAAACGGTCGCAGGCGACCAGCGCCCGCCGGAACACCGACGCCAACCGATCGTCGAGTGAGGCGATCGGACCGAGCGAGGCGTGGGTCTCGCGGCGCCGGCTGTAGAGAAGGCCGAGCGCTCCGCCGCCCGAGTCGAGCGAGTAGATGGCGTCGTGGCAGACCAGGACCACGCCCGGGCCGTCGGGCACGTGCGTGTAGTCGGCGACGTCTACCATCAGCTCGTCGAGCGAGCGCTCCTGGATCCAGCGATGGAACACCGGGATCGCGCGCTCGAGCGGCACCGGCGAGCGCAATGCCGCCTGCACCTTGAGGTCGATCTTGACGGCGTCCGCGATCATGAGGCCGACGTCGTCCGGTTGTACAGCGCGTGCGCCGCCTCGATGAAGAGCTGCGCCTCTTCGATGCGCTGGTGCGCCGCCTCGATTGTCGTCCGCTCGAGCGGCTCTTCGTAGGCGTGGAAGAAGTAGTTCGCGAACTTCGGCCCGGCGAACGGATCGTTGAAGAGACCGGTGTCGTGGAAGCGCGTTTTGAACTCGCCGACGATCTGAGCGGGGTCGTCGCCCACGTCGATGTTCTGGATCTGGGTCACCGCCTTCGCCGCCTGCAGCATCGCGCGCAGCGCCTTGGCCGCGGCCGTCTCCGGCTTGCCGCCCTCGAGGTCGTCGAGCGCCTCGAACGCGATGCGCTCGCTCGCCGCCAGGCCGAACTCGACCAGCGACACCACCTCGCCGGCGCATTCGCCGATGCCGATGTCGCCGATGGTGTACTCGCGCGGATCGCCCCAATCCGAGTAGTAGGAGCGATCGTCGGCGTAAGCTGGAACGCGCGTGAGGTCCTCGAGCAGCTCGCGCACGCGAGCCTTGCCCACGCGAGCGATCAGGGCCTGGAAGCTCTCGCCCTTCTCGCGCTCGCGGACGTAGAGGCCGCACAGCCGCTCGACCGCGTCGGGGATCGCCTTCGAGGGCACCGCGAGAGTGGCCAGTCCATAGGCCGCGGCGTTGCGCTCGGTCTGCCCGCCCAGGATGACCTGGAAGTGCGGCACGGTGCGATTGCCGACCTTGCGGCTCACTCCATAGAAGCCGATGTCGGCGACGTGGTGCTGACCGCACGAGTTGAAGCAGCCCGAGATCTTGATCTGGAGGTCCTTGACCGCGTCGTCGAGCTGGAAGTTGCGAGCCTCGATGCGCCGCCGCAGCTCGGAGGCGAGGCCGCGTGACGAAGAAATCCCCAGCTTGCAGGTGTCGGTTCCGGGACAGGCGGTGATGTCGACCAGCGTCGAGGCCCCCGGTAGCGCCAGGCCCGCCGCCGCGAGGTCACCGTGGAGTACTGCCAGGTCGCGCTCGGCGATCCAGCGCAGGACGAAGTTCTGGTCGACCGTGGTGCGCAGGTGGCCGTCGTTGTACTTGCGCGCGATCGCCGCCAGCGCGCGGAGCTGGCGCGAGGTGATGTCGCCGAGCGGCAGACACACCACGGCCATGACGTAGCCGGGCTGCTTTTGGGCCAACACGTTGGTCGAACGCCAGCGCGAAAAAGCAGGTGATTGCGTCGGCCCGGCGCTGGCTTCAGTAGGAGCTTCGCTCGGGCGCGACGGCGTTTCATCGGTCGTGTGCAGGTCGTCGAGGTAGCTCGACCACCGCTCGTCGAGTGGGATGATCTTTCGCTCTTCCTCGACCAGACGGCGGAACTCGTCGAGCCCGAGCTTGGCGACCAGGAACTTGAGCCGTGCGCGCGCCCGATTGCGCTTCTCGCCGAGCCGCGCGAAGACCCGACAGATCGCCTGCGCCACCGGCAGCAGCTCGTCTTCGGCGACGAACTCGTAGAACAGCTTCGCTTGATAGGGAACCGAGCCGAGTCCACCGCCCACGTACATCGCGAAACCGCGCTTGGGTGCGCCACCGTTGTCCGCGCGAACGGCCGCCACCAAGCCGATGTCATGCATGTACGCGAGCGCGCAGGCGTTGTCGGCGCATCCAGAGAACGAGATCTTGAACTTGCGGCCGAAGTCCTGCGCGTCCTTGTGGCCGAGCAGGTAGTAGGCGAGAGCGCGCGCGTAGGGCGTGACGTCGAACGTCTCGTCGGTGCAGACGCCGGCGCGCGGGCAGGCGGTCACATTGCGCACGGTGTTGCCGCACGCCTCGCGCGTCGTGATGCCGGCGGCGGCGAGGCGCCGCATCAGCGACGGAGTGTCTTCGAGATGAACGAAGTGGAGCTGGAAGTCCTGGCGCGTGGTGACGTGGACGATCGCGTCGGAGTACTCCTCGGCGAGGTCGGCCAGGGTCTCGAGCTGCGCCGCGTCGACGACGCCGAACGGCACCTTGATCCGCTGCATCCCGGGCGCGTCCCACATCGTGGTCGGCCCCTTGGTGAGGCCGCCCGACGGGTAGGTCAGGGTGCGCGTGTCGACGCCGTCGTGGCGCTGGCCGCTGTCGTAGCGCTGGCCGTAGACGCCGCGGCGCAGGCGGGTCTCGGCGAAGATTTTCTCGTCCAGCTTGCCCTGGCGTCGCAGCTCGATCTGGGTCTCGTAGATGTCGATCTCTTCGGCGAGCGCGGGTGCCAGGCGATCGGTCAGGAGGTCTTTCCAGGTGGGGAGAGTCATCCCGTATCTCTCGTCTTTGTCTTGATTACGGCGGTTCAGACCAATTGTTGACTGTTTTTATCACAAATTAGCTCCGCCGTCTCTCCGGGAGCTAGTCCGCGGGCGCCGAGGAGCGTGCTTTGCGCGGCGGCTTGCCCGCGCCGGAGCCGAGTTGGACGGAGATTCCGACGATCAGGAGCACCGCGAACAGGATGACCACCGGCAGGCCGTCGAGGCGGGTGGCGCCTGCCACCAGCGAAGCGCCCAGGATCGACGACAGGACGACCAACGCAGTTTCCAGTATCAGCAGAGCCAGCACCCCGGCGACGATGGCGCCGGCGAGCAGCGCGACCAACTCCCAGTTGCCGAGGTCGACGCCGTACTCCTCCAGAATCCACAGAGTGGCGTAAGCCCCGAACAGCATCCCTCCAGCGCCCACCGCGAATTTCTGGGCAAAGATCGCGAGCAGCGCGCCGATCAGCCCGGCCACGATTGCGAGCACCCAGTGCAGCGGCTGCGACATCTCCGGTGACAGACGCTGCACCAGCGTGAACGCGAACAGGAAACCGAGCGTGGCGACCAGCAACCAGAAAAGTCGCCGGCCCGCGAGCAAGAGGACAACGCCGAGAAGAAGTGGCGCCCAGAGATCGGCAGCCCCTAGGAAATCGTTCATCCTTCGTTCTACTCCATCGCGATCGATGCAACGAATACGTCGAGGTCTCCCAGGAGTTCGAGCGGCCCGGCGCCGGTTCGCGCGGCGAACGCGGTTCCCGAACCGAGATCGAGCCGCTCTCCCCGACCGGGCGCCGCGATGCTGCCCGACCCTCGCGTGCAGATTCCGATCGCCGGCGCGTCTCGACCTTCCATCGTCGCCCCGCTACCCGGCCGCGCCTCGAGTCGCCACAGCTCGAACTCCTCCGCCGTGGATTCGTAGCGCGCGGTGCCCTGCGCTTCGGCCGTCGGCGCCATCGGCAGCGGCGCTGTGGGCGCGGGCTCGACCACTGCGAGCAGCTCGTCGAGGTCGACCGGCTTCGACGTGAGCCCGGCGCGCACCACGTTGTCCGAGTTGGCCATGACTTCGACGCCCGCGCCGTCGAGATAGGAGTGGAGGATTCGCGACGGCTGGAAGGACCCTTGGCCCGGTGCGAGCCGCAGCAGGTGCATGGCCAGCGGCGCGAGCGCCGTCGGATCCTCGGGATGGAGCTCGCTCATGCGGGCCACCCAGTAGCCCGGATCGTCGCGTGAAAGGCGCGCGCGTCGAGCCGCGTCGGCGGCGCGGTGCGACTCGTCCAGCAACCGATCGCGAGCGGCGCCAGCCACCCCCAACCAGGCAGCGAGGAAATCGCGCAGGCCGGCTGGGCCGCGACGCGCGAGTCGATCGGTCTCGCCGGCCAAGCTCGCGATGCCGGCATCGGCGAAGCGTTGCTGAATCTCCGCTGGCTCGAGCAGTCCGCGCAGCAACCAGAGCGGCTCGAGCGCGACAATCAACTCCGGCTTGTGGCGCCGGTCACGGTAGCTGCCTTCGTCGAGACCGATACCCGCGGCTCGCTCGCGATCGAAACCCGCCGCCGCCTGAGCGCGATCGGGATGCGCCTGCAGCGACAGGGGCTGATCGATGGCGAGGATCTTGAGCAGGAACGGCGCCTCGACGCCGAACCGCTCGACCGACGACGCGCCGAGAAAGTCCGCCGGATCGCGCTCGATCAGCTCGAGCAACGACCGCTCCTGACCCTCGGACCACACCCGAGCCGGCCCCCCCGGATGAGCGCCCATCCAGAGCTCGGCCTCGGGCTCGGGCGACGGCACGGCGTCGCCTCGCAAGCGCGCGAGGAAGGTCCGCGATCCCCAGCTGTAGTTCTTGATCGCGCCGCGGAGCGGCAGCAGGAACGCGCCCGGCACTACCGCAGCGAGCCCGTGCCTACCAGGGCCTCGAGCTCTTCGACGGTGTCGAAGTCGTGGAGC
>DATAFT010000446.1:0-5238 GCA_036257295.1 Thermoanaerobaculia bacterium | reverse complement strand
GCCTGTGGATGCGACATCACGGTGCGGAGGTCCTCGATCCGCGTGCCGGAGTGCGCGAGCAGACAGTGCTCGACCTGGCTCACCACCTCGGCGTTGATGGTGAGCCCGCCTTCGGACAACTGGTCGTAGGTCTGGTTGATGCTGCCCGCCGTCGAGTTCTCGATCGGCAGGAGAGCCACGTCGACGGTGCCGTCGAGCACCGCTTCGGCGGCGGCGCGGACCGTCTCGTAGCCGGTGAGCACCACACCGCCCTTCTGTTTCTTGTAGTGACGTTGCGCGGTGAGGTGACTGTACGAGCCTTCCACTCCCTGATAGGCGACGCGCAACGGCGTGGTCTCCAGGCCCCGGATGTGCGCGTGCTGGCGGGCGATCGACATCTCGAGGATCAACCGGTACAGCCGCTCGAACTCGTGCGCGTCGAGGTTCCGCTCCGCCGCCAGGTGGCGGATGCGCAGGAGGAGCTGTTCCTCGCGCTGTTTGTCGCGGAACGGAAACGCATTGTCGAGCTTGAAGACCGCGATCTCCTCCGAGAGCGCCATGCGCCGGCTGAAGTGCTCGAGGATCTCGCGGTCGATCGCCTCCATCTCCTCGCGCAGGGCTTGCAGGTCGCGCTTGTCCGCTTTCACGCCGTCCTCGATCGGGGACGGCAGAGTATATCGCCGAGGTAATAGAGTCGTTGGTGTGCGCAAGACGTGTTCAAGCCCCCTCCCTTTGCCCATGCACATAGGTGTAAGCTTGTTTGACGATGCTTCATAGGAAGGGATCGAGACCCGGAGAACGTCGAACGGCCCGGCGCTTTGCGCGTCGAGCCCAGGTGCGCTTCTGGGTGCACGGCGACGATCAACCTCGTACCGCCTTCATCAACGACAACTCGACCACCGGGGTCTTCGTGACCACCGCCTATCCGGTGCCGCGCGGCACCGAGATCCGCATCGAGATCCTCGACGGCGCCGTCAGCTACACCGTCGAGGCGGTGGTGGCGCGCCGCGTCTGGATGGCGCCCGATCTGCGTCGCCTCGGTCCGAGCGGCATGGGCGCGCGCTTCCTTTCACCCGATGAGCTGGTGGAGCGCCTTCGCGCGCGCGACTCCGGGCGCGTCAACGGATCGAAGCAGCGCGATAACCACTACCTGATCGCCCTCGACGACGATCGCGAGTTGCTCCAGATCTACGCCAGCGACCTGGAGATGGGCGGCCTCTTCATCCCCACCGAGTCGCCTCCGCCGCTCAACCGTGAGATCCTCGTCGACTTCAGATTCCCCGACACCAACGAAGTGTCGACCTTCGCGGCGCGCGTGGTGCAGCGCGTGGCGCCGGAGCAGGGCGGCAAAACGCTGCGCGCAGGCATGGCCGTGGTATTCGACAAGCCGGACGCGGTGCTCATGCGGCTCCGGCCCTTCCTCGACGCTCCGATCGTGGACGAAGCGTCGGGCTCGCCTATCATCACTTGACGGAAGGCAGGGCATGAGCGGGGCATGGATCGCCGTCGGCGCTGTGGTGTGCGCGATCTCGATTCTGGCCGGCGCGTTCGGCGCGCATGGGTTGCGCGGACGTCTCGACGCCAACGCCCTCGCGTTGTGGGAAACCGCTGCTCGCTACCTCATGTACGGTGGCCTCGGCATCCTGGCGATCACGCTCGCCGGTCGCCCAGCCGGCGGTCGCCTCTTCACCCTCGCCGCCGGCGCTCTCCTGATCGGTTCGCTGATCTTCTGCGGCACGGTGGCGATCCTCGCGCTGGGAGGTCCTCGATGGCTGGGCGCGATCACGCCGATCGGAGGGCTGCTGATGATCGTGTCGTTCGTGCTGCTGGCGATCGCGGTGCTGCGTTGAGCCTGGCGCGAACATCGCTCGCTGCAACGCTGCTGGCGGTCCTGCTGGCGACCGCGCCGATCAGCGCCGAGGAGGCTCGACCCGGCATCGACTGGCCCGGCTTCCGCGGCATTCGGGCGAGCGGCGTGGCCGAGGGATTTCCGACCGCGGCCAGCTTCGACGTCGCCAGCGGCGCCAACGTGAAGTGGAGGAGCGAGATCGCGGGACTCGCCCATTCCAGCCCGGTCATCTGGGGCAACGATCTCTGCCTGACCACCGCCGTGAGCGCGGAGGGCACGCCCGAGCTCAAGGTGGGTCTTTACGGCGACATCGGCTCTGCCGCCGACATCGGTCCGCAGCGCTACGAGGTGCTGTGCCTCGACAAGACCACCGGTAAGGAGCGCTGGCGCACGACAGCGTACGAGGGCGCGCCGAAGACGAAGCGGCATCCCAAGGCGACGCACGCCAACTCGACGCCGGCAACCGACGGAAGGCACCTCGTGACTTTCTTCGGCTCCGAAGGCTTCTACTGTCACGATCTCGCCGGAAAGCTGCTCTGGAAGAAGGACTTCGGAGTGTTGGACGCGGGCTACTACCTGGCGCCCGACGCGCAGTGGGGATTCGCGAGCTCGCCGGTGATCCACGACGGCAAGGTCATCGTCCAAGTCGACGTCCTACAGAAGGGCGGCTTCATCGCGGCGTTCGACGTCGCTACCGGCAACGAGGTGTGGCGCGTCGGTCGCACCGACGTGCCGACCTGGAGCACGCCGACGGTGTGGCCCCTCGGCGCCGGCGCGAGCGGCGGCTCGACGACGTTGGTGTTGGCCAACGGCTACCGACAGATCGGCGCTTACGACTTCGCCACCGGCCGCGAGGTGTGGCGGATGACCGGCGGCGGCGACATCCCGGTGCCGACGCCGATCACAGCACACGATCTCGCGTTCATCACCAACGCGCACGGTCGCATGGCGCCCGTGTACGCGGTGCGAGCCGGCGCCAGCGGAGACATCACACTCGCCACCGGCGCCACTTCCAACGCGGGACTGGCGTGGAGCACGGCGCGCGACGGCGCCTACATGCAGACGCCGATCGTCTACGGCGATTTGCTCTACGTCGGGCGCGACAACGGCGTCGTCACCTGTTTCGACGCGCGTACCGGAGCGCAGAAGTATCAGACCAGGATCGGCGACGGATCGAGAGGCTTCACCAGCTCACCGGTCGCAGCCGACGGCAAGATCTACTTCACCAGCGAGCAGGGCGACGTGGTGGTGGTGCGGGCCGGAGCCGAGTACCAGGAGCTGGCGCGTAACGAGTTGGGTGAGGTACACATGTCGACGCCCGCGATCTCGGAGGGCGTCCTCTACTTCCGCACGCGAGGTCACGTGGTCGCGATCGCGGAATCAGCGAAGTGAAGGTTTCGGATCGGAATGTCGGGGCGCAGCTTGCCTGCGCCCTGGCTCGCGATCGAACCGATCCACGCTGAACGCGTCGAGCCATGCCGCCCACTCGCCGCCCAGCGCCGCCTCGGCCACCAGCTTCCCGCTCAGCGGGCCGAGGGTGAGGCCCGCGGGTCCGTGGCCGGTCGCCAGCCACAGGCCCCGGCACCCAGGAACCGGACCCAGGATCGGCAGACCATCCTCCGCCAGCGGACGTAATCCGACCCGGACCTCGAGCAGCGTCGCGGCGGCGAGACCGGGCGCGAGCCGGAGCGCCTCGCCGAGCACCTCGCGCACGCCGGCCGCGGTGCTGCGTGGATCGAAGCCGGAGCCGGTCTCGCGCGTGGCCCCCGCGGCAACCCGCCCGCCCGGCCACGCCACCAGATAGTGGTCGTGGAAGCCGCTGACCATCGGCCAGGCCCCGCTGTCGGCGCCCTGCAGGACGAGATGCGCGATCTGGCCCCGCTGCGGCTCGACCGGCACGCGCAGGCCGAGAGGCGACGCCAGCGCGGGCGACCAGGCGCCGCCCGCCACCATCACCAGCGGGGCGTCGTGGCGGTCGTCGTCGACGATGACTCCGGTGATCCTTCGCTCGGGCTCGCGCTCGCGGCGGCCGTCGCCTGGGCCGTTGCTCGGTTCGACCAGGATCCTCTCGACCGATCCCGCCTGTCGCTGCACGCCGCGGCCGATCGCGGCGTCGAGGAGCGCGCTGGTGATCTCGCGACCGTCGATGCGCGCGCCGCGCGGGTTCCACAACGCGCGCCGCACCGGTGCGAGCGGCGGAAAGAGAGCTCGGGCCTCCGCCGGTGCGATCTCGCGCATCGCGTCGGCCGGCGCGATCTCCTGATCTTCGCGTTGTCGCTCGAGCGCGCGCGGCGCGAAGGCATCGAAGGCGCGCTCCTCCGTTTCGTCGGCGGCAACGACCAGAATGCCGCAGCGTTGGTAGCCGGCGCGTCGCGGCAAGCCGTCGAGGAGAGTGGGGTAGTACTCGGCGGCGCGGCGACCGAGCTCGAAGTAGGCGTCCGTGTGATGAAGATCGGTCTCCGGCGAGACGATGCCGGCGCCTGCCGACGTCGCGCGCCCGGGATCCTCGCGATCGACCACCAGGACACGCGCGCCACTACGCACCGCGTGATACGCGGCCGAAGCGCCGACGATGCCGCCGCCGACGACGATCAGGTCCCAGTTGGCCAACGGGCGCAGCATACCGGCGGAGACCGCCGGCCACGTCCGCGCGGCGGCGGTCCGCGCTTAAGATAGAAGCTGCCGTGACTTCCAGAAGCTGGTATCCCTTCGCGCCGGGCGAAGCCGCGGGCGGTCGCGACCTGCTCGACCTGCTCGGCGGCAAGGGCGCGAACCTGGCCGAGATGAGCGCGCTGGGCGTGCCGGTGCCGCCTGGTTTCACGCTGCCGACGACGTGGTGTCGCGAGCTGCTCTCGAACGGCGGCGGCTCGACCGATTCTCTGAATGATTCGCTCGAGGCGGGGATGGAGCACCTCGAGCGGGCCGCCGAACGCGCGCTGGCGGCGGCGCCGGGTGGATGCGGTCGCGGGCGCGGCGCGCCGGCACGGTTCGGCGACCGCGAGCGCCCGCTGCTGGTCTCGGTGCGCTCCGGCGCCCGCGCTTCGATGCCCGGCATGATGGACACCGTCCTCAATCTCGGCCTCGATCGCGACGCCGTCGAGGGGCTGGCGGCGTGGAGCGGCGATCGGCGCTTCGCGCTCGACTCCTACCGCCGTCTGATCCAGATGTACGGCGGCGTGGTCAAGGGTCTCGATCGCGAGGCGCTCGAGACGCCGCTGCAACGACGCAAGAGCGCCCGCGGCGTGCGGTTCGATCACGAGCTCGACGAAGAGGACCTCGAAGCGGTGATCGGCGAGCTCGAGCGCGTCTACGCCGGCGCCACCGGCGAGGCCTTTCCCACCGATCCCCGCGAACAGCTGCGCCAGTCGGTGGCCGCGGTGTTTCGGAGCTGGAACGGCAAGCGGGCGCGC
>DATAFT010000148.1:0-10117 GCA_036257295.1 Thermoanaerobaculia bacterium | reverse complement strand
GAGCACCAGCGGCAGCGAGGCCTCCTCGTCGAAGGCCGGGATGACGACGTCGATCGCGACCTCGCCTGGCGCTGGCACCGGCCGCGATTGTAGACTTTGCCCGCTACGCGACGCGCCGTCCTCGGCGCTTTCCAACGGAGTCATCGACGTGGCTGCGGGCACCTACCGGGCGCGCTCGGTCAAGGGCATGAGGGATCTGCTCCCTCCCGAGACCGAGGTGTGGGCGCGGGTCGAATCGACCGCGCGGGCGGTGTTCGCACGCTACGGCTTCGCGGAGATCCGCACGCCGATCGTGGAGGAGACCGAGCTCTTCGTCCGCGGCGTGGGCGAGGCGACCGACATCGTCGGCAAGGAGATGTACACCTTCGCCGACAAGAACGGCAAGAGCCTCACCCTGCGCCCGGAGAACACCGCGCCGGTCGCGCGCGCCTTCGCCGAGCACGGCCTGCGCGAGTGGCCGCAGCCGGTGAGACTGTTCTACGTCGGGCCGCAGTTCCGCTACGAGCGTCCGCAGCGCGGGCGCTACCGCCAGTTCCATCAGATCGGCGCCGAGCTGATCGGGGACGCGGGACCGTGGTCCGACGCCGAGATCATCCTGTTGCTGATGAGCTTCCTCGGCGAGCTCGGCTTTCGCGACCTCAAGGCCCTGGTCAACACCGTGGGTGACGTCGAGAGTCGCGCCACCTATCGCGAACGGTTGCGCGCGCACCTGCTGCCGCGCGCCGCCGAGCTCGGCGAGGACAGCCGCCGGCGGCTCGAAACCAACCCGCTGCGCATCCTCGACACCAAGTCGCCCGACGAGATCGCGCTGCTCGCCTCGGCGCCGCGGCTCGAAGAGTGTCTGAGCGAAGCCAGCGCACTCCATTTCCGCGACGTGCTGGCTACGCTGGAGAGCTGCGGTGTGGCGGTCGAAGTGTCGGATCGGCTGGTGCGCGGTCTCGACTACTACACGCACACCGTGTTCGAGATCGTGTCGCCGGGGCAGAGCGTGTCCGGCATCACCCCCCACCCCGGGCAAGCTCTGCCCGGGCTGGGTGCTCAGAACGCCATCGTCGGCGGCGGGCGCTATGACCAGTTGATCGAAGAGTTGGGCGGGCCGCCCACGCCCGCCATCGGATTCGCCATCGGGCTCGATCGCCTGATCGAGATCCTGCCGGCGGCGACGCGCGAGCGGCGCGCCTCGGAACCGGTGTTCTACGCGGTCGCGGTCGGCGAGGTGGCGCCGCTCGAGGTCCTCCGCTTGGCGGAGGAGATGCGCGCGCAGGGGTGGACGGTCATGCCCGAGCTCCAGTCGTCGTCCATGCGCACGGCGCTGCGAAGGGCGGACAAGCTCGGCGTAGACTACGTGGCCCTTCTCGGAGCCGACGAGCTGGCGAGGGGGGAGGTCACGATCAAGGACTTCCGTTCGGGCGACCAGACGGCGCTGCCGCGCGGCACCAAGCTGGGTGGCGAGCTCGAACGATGGCGGCGCGAGGCCGCTGCCAGGCCCACCGCGCCCTGAGCGGTCGAAGACGACGAGGACAACGTGAGCAGCGACGCGAGCAAGCAGGCAGGAGTCATGGAACCATCGCGCGAGCACGAAGCGGTCGCACTCGAACGGCGCGGAGCCGGCACCATCGGCGAGGCCGACGTCGGCTCTCGCGTGCTGCTCCAGGCCTGGGTGCGCCGGCGGCGCGATCACGGTGGCGTCATCTTCCTCGATCTGCGCGACCGCAGCGGCACGATGCAGGTGGTGGTGCGCCCCGAAGACGCTCCGGCAGCGGCTGCAGCGCTCGACAAGGCGCGACTCGAGTGGGTGGTCGAGGTCGAGGGCACGGTCGCGCGCCGTTCGGCGGAGACTGTGAACCCGAAGATTCCGACTGGAGCCTTCGAGGTGATCGCAGCGAGGGGCTTGGTGCTGTCCAAGTGCGATCCGCTGCCGTTCAGCCTCGAAGGCGCGGTCGAGGCGAGCGAAGAGACCCGCCTGCGCTTCCGCTACCTCGACCTTCGCCGTGACGAGCTCCAGCGCAACCTGCGGCTGCGCCACGAAGTGGTGATGGAGTCGCTGCGCTTTTTCGACGAGCAGGGTTTTCTCCACGTCGAGACGCCGATCCTGACGCGGTCGACCCCCGAGGGCGCGCGCGACTATCTGGTGCCCTCGCGCGTGCACCGCGGCAGCTTCTACGCGCTGCCGCAGTCGCCCCAGCTCTTCAAGCAGATCCTCCAGGTCGCGGGCTGCGAGCGCTACGTGCAGATCTGCCGCTGCTTCCGCGACGAGGACCTCCGCGCCGATCGCCAGCCCGAGTTCTCGCAGATCGACGTCGAAATGTCGTTCGTCGGCCGTGATCAGGTGATGGCGGTCATGGAGGGACTCACCAAGCGTCTCTTCCCCCTGATCGGGGTCGAGGTCCATCCTCCGTTCGATCGGTATACCTACGCCGACGTGATGGCGCGCTACGGCGTGGACAAGCCCGACCTGCGAGCGTCGCTCGAAATGGTCGACCTGACGCATGAGCTCGGAGGCAGCGGTTTCCGCGCTTTCCGCCAGACCGCCGAGGAAGGCGGAGCGATCCTCGGGCTCGCGGTGCCGGGAGCCGCGGCGGCGAGCCGCCGCGAAGTCGACGAGTGGGCGGAGCAGGCGCGGGCGCAGGGCGTGGCCGGCGTGCTGCCGCTGCGCCGCCGCGACGGCGCGCTCCAGTTCCAGGTCAAGGACTCGCTCACCGCGGGTGAGCTCGAAGCGGCCGGCGCGCGCCTGAAGCTCGCCGAAGGCGACCTCGCTGTCCTGGTCGCGGCGCCGCGCGCGCGCGCGTCGGCGGCGCTGGGGGAGCTGCGGGTGCCGCTGGCCAAGAAGTATGGTCACTGGACCGAAGGCCACCGGCTGCTGTGGGTGACCGACTTCCCGCTGTTCGAGTGGAGCGCGGACGAAGGACGGTTCGGCGCGGTGCACCATGCGTTCACGCATCCACACCCCGAGGATGTGGCGCTGCTCGACAGCGATCCTGGGGCGGCGCGTTCGCTCGCCTACGACATCGTGCTCAACGGCGTCGAGCTCGCGGGCGGCTCGATCCGAATCCACGACCCGGAGCTGCAGGAACGGGTGTTTCGCATCATGGGAATCTCGGCGGCCGAAGCGCGCGAGCGATTCGGCTTCCTGCTCGACGCGTTCCGCTTCGGCGCGCCGCCGCACGGCGGCATCGCGGTGGGGCTCGACCGTCTGGTAATGCTGCTGGCCGGAAGCACGAGCATTCGCGAGGTGATCGCGTTCCCCAAGACCGCATCCGCGTTGGACCTCATGATGCAGGCGCCGTCCGCGGTCGATCCCGAGCAGCTCTCCGAGCTGGGCATCCGCGTTCCGCCGCGGACCAAGGAATAGAGAGAGGTGACAGCGTGGCCGCGCTCGAGCGCCTTCGTCTAGCGCTTCCGGGCGGGGACGCGGCCGCGCACTCCGTGTTGATCGGCGCCGGGGCGCTGCGCCAGGCTGCCGGCGACCTCGAAGCCTTCGCCGGCGGTCGCTCGCTGTTCATCCTGTCGACGCCGCGCGTGCGCGCGCTCCACGGCGCGGCGGTCGACGCGGTCGTGTCGCGGGCGGCCGCCGTCCATCACCTCGAAGCACCCGATGGCGAAGCCGCCAAGAGCCTCGAGATCGCTGGCCGGTTGTGGAGCGAGATGCTGCGGCTCGGCGGCAAGCGCGACAGCCGGCTGCTGGCGCTCGGCGGCGGCAGCCTGTGCGATCTCGGTGGATTCGTCGCCGCCTGCTTTCTGCGCGGCATCGAAGTGGCGCAGGTTCCCTCGACGCTGCTGGCGCAGGTGGACGCTTCGGTCGGCGGCAAGACCGCGATCGACCTGCCGGAAGGGAAGAACACGGTCGGCGCGTTTCACCAGCCGTCGCTGGTCATCGCCGACACCGAGCTGCTGGCCACGCTCGATCGCGGCGAGCTCGCCGCCGGCCTGGTCGAGGTGATCAAGATGGCGGCGCTGCTCGACGTCGAGCTGCTGGCGCGGGTGGAGCGCGATCTCGATCGCCTGCTCGCCGCGGACGCCGACGCGCTGGCTCCGGTGGTGGTCGGCGCGGTGGCGGCGAAGATCCGGATCGTGGAGGAGGATCCATTCGAGGCCGACCGGCGTCGGCTACTCAACTTCGGACATACACTGGGGCACGCCCTCGAGTCGGCGCTCGGATACAGCGGGCTGCGTCACGGCGAGGCGGTCGCTCACGGCATGCGCTTCGCCCTCCGCCTGGCTAGGCGGCGTGGCTTGGAGCAGGGCGCCGCCGACCGGCTGGAGCGGGTGCTGGCGAGACTCGGATTGCCGCCGCTGCCGCCGGTGGAAGCGCGTCCGCTGTTGGACGCCATGCGCCGCGACAAGAAAGCCCGGGAGAGCGGTCTGGTGTGGGTGCTGCCGAGCGCGCTGGGCCGCGGTGAGATGGTGACCGACGTATCGTGGAACGAGGTGGAGACGGAGCTGCGTGGTTTCCTGGCCGCGGCGGGCTGAGTGAGCCAGCCGGTCGAGGCCGCCGCATCTCGTTGAATACGAATCGAGATATGCGTATACTAGGAATGGCTGCTGCGGGCAAGCCGAACGCTCGGGGGGCCCCAGAGCATGCCCGAACGCCTGTCTAGCATCCGGAACCTCAGGCTCCGGAACCTCGTCCTCGTCTTCCTCCTGACCTACGGGAGCTTGCCCTTGGTCATCGCCGCGCTCGCGACGGTGGGCCAGAACCGCAGGCTGGTCGAGACCCAGGAGCAGATCAGCCTCACGCATCGCGTCGAGGCGCTCTCCGGCGACCTCGGCGACCGGCTCGAGTCGGGCCGCCGGCGCTTGTCGGAGCTGGGCACGATCCTGATCTCCATGCCCCGCACCGGCATGGCCAGCTCCGTGCGCGATCGCTGGGTCGACGACACCCTGCGCGCGTTCGCCGGCAGCAACGACGACCTGCTCTACCCGCACGTCGTCCTGCTCGACGAGGGCCGTGAGTTCGGGCCGGCAGGGGTCCCGCCCTCGATCGAGAGCGCGATGACCCGGGCGGTTGACGAGGCCATCAAGCGCGGCGCCGGATCGACCGATTTCCTCGCGGTCTCGTCGGATCGCCAGCCCACGGCTCTGGTGACGACCGTGGCGGGCCCTCCCGGCCGCCGCCAGCCGGCGGTGGTGCTGGCCGGTCTGGTGAGCCTGCCGTTCCGTCCCGAAGGACAGACCATGACCTTCCTGATCGACGGGCGCGGCAGCATCCTGTGGTCGGAAAAGCCTGACGCCGCCTACGAGGAGGCGCTGCGCGGCTCGACCCTGGTCGCCGACTTCATGCGGCGGCCCTCCGTGTTCGTCTCCGAGCACTGGCAGCAGATCGGCGAGCGCAAGCAGCGCATGATCGCGCAGGTCAGCCCGATCGGCGACGTCGGCTGGGGTCTGGTGGTGCAGCAACCCCGATCCGAAGCGTTCGGCGCGGCGCGCCAGGTGGTGAACTCGACGCTGATCTCGGCGCTGCTCATGCTGGTGCTCGCGCTGGTGTTCGCGGTGGGCGCGAGCCAGCTCTTCAGCCGCCCCATCCAGCGTCTGGCGACGACCTCGGCCGAGATCGCCTCTGGCAACTTCGGGGGGCGCGTCTCCGAGTCGGGCTTCAGCCGCGAGCTCACCAACCTCGCCAACAACTTCAACGTGATGTCGAGCCACGTCGAGGAATCGGTGGCGCGCCTGCGCCGCGCCGCCGAAGAGAACCACATGCTGTTCGTCGGCTCGATCCGCGCCCTGCTCGCGGCGATCGAAGCCAAGGAGCCGTATACCCGCGGCCACTCCGAGCGCGTCGCCGCCTACAGCCGCGCGATCGCGCGTCACCTCGGTCTCGAGCCCGAGCTCGAGGAGCAGATCTGGGTGGCGGGACTGGTGCACGACGTCGGCAAGATCGGCATCGAGGACCGCATCCTCAAGAAAGGTAACGCGCTCACCGAAGAAGAGTTCGAGGCGATCAAGCGCCACCCGATCATCGGAGAGGAGATCCTGGCGCCGATCGAGCAGCTCAGCTACAGCCTGCCCGCGATCCGCTGGCACCACGAGAAGTGGAACGGCCGCGGCTACCCCGATGGGCTGCGTCGTGAAGCGATCCCGTTGCCGGCGCGCATCGTGAGCGTCGCCGACTCGTTCGACGCCATGACCACCCAGCGCGTCTACCAGCAACCGCTGTCGCCGACCGAGGCGGTGGCCTGGATCCGCCAGCAGAGCAGCGTGAGCTTCGACGCCAAGGTGGTCGAAGCCTTCATGAAGGCCTATCTCGCCCAGGAGATCAAGCCGCCCGAGGCGAGCGACATGCGGCCCCGTCCGGCTCCGCGGCCGGCGGTCGCGGTCGGCGAGAGCGTCTACACCTGACGGTTGCCGGAAGGCCCGATTCGCGGTAGGAACGACCGCCCATGGTCGAAGAACGCCGAGATCTCGCCGTCGACGAGCAGGAAAGCACGCCCGAGCGCCGCAGCTTGTGGAAGCGGCTGCGCCAAGGCCTGGCCAAGACGCGCGACCAGATCGTCGAGCGGATCACCGCCGTGGTCGAGGACCGCGCCGTCGCGCCCGAGGAGGTGCTGGTCGCGCTCGAAGAGGCGCTCATCACCGCCGACGTCGGCGTCGAGACCTCGCTCGAGTTGATCGAGCGCATACGCGTAGGTCTTCGTCCCGGCGAGCTGGTCGATCCGCTGCGCCTGCGACAGCTCCTGGTCGACGAGGTCGCCGTCCTGCTGCTCGACGCGCCGCCGATGCCGAAGATCCCGATCACCTCGCGGCTGGTGACGCTGGTGATCGGCGTCAACGGATCCGGCAAGACCACTTCGATCGCGAAGCTGGCGCGCCGCTCGGTCGATCTCGGCGAAAGCGTCGCTTTGGTCGCCGCCGACACCTTCCGCGCCGCCGCCATCGAGCAGCTGGTGGTGTGGGGCGAGCGCCTCGGCGTGCCCGTCATCCGGCAGGGCCAAGGATCGGATCCGGCGGCGGTCGTGTTCGACGCGCTGCAGGGGGCGCGATCCCGCAACATCGGTCATCTGGTGGTGGACACCGCGGGAAGGCTGCACACCAAGAAGCCGTTGATGGACGAGCTGGCGAAGATCGGCCGCGTGGTCGCCCGCGAGGGCGGCGAGGGTTGCGTGCGTCGAACCTTGCTCGTGCTCGACGCCACCGCCGGTCACAACGCGCTGCAGCAGGCGCGCGAGTTCAAGAACGCGGTGCCGATCGACGGCATTGTGCTGGCCAAGATCGACGGCACCGCCAAGGGCGGCATCGTGGTGTCGCTGGCGCGCGATCTGCGGCTTCCGGTCGCCTTCCTCGGAGTGGGTGAGGGCGCGCAGGACCTGGTGCCGTTCAACGCGCGCGAGTTCGCGAAGGCGCTGGTGGGCGAGGAGTCCTGAGCTCGCCGCCGCTTCGGGAGCCGGCTCAGAGCGTGGGCGGCGTCGTCTTCAGAGTGTTCAGGTAGGGCTCGATCTGCGCGGCGTTGCAGCGGGTGCACCCCGCCCCGGTGGCGGCCGCGGTCAGCGTCGTGCCGGTGAACCCAAAGAGGTTGCGCAGCACCAGCAGGCCGTCGGTGAGCGCGTCGAGGCTGCCGTTGCCGTCGATGTCGAGCTGCAGGCCCAGGGCGTTGATGTAGGCGGTCACCGAGGGCCCGTCGCAGCGCGTGCAGTCGGCATCGACCGCTCCGTTGGTGAGGGTCGAGCCGCTGAAGCCGAAGTGGTCGCGCAGGACGAGCAATCCGTCGGTGAGCGGTGCGAGCGTGCCGTCGCCGTCGACGTCCAGGGTAACCAGCGCGGGCTTCAGGGTGGCGAAGACACCGAACCCGAACCCGTCGTGCGGGCTGTGCCAGGCGACGACGTAGGCGCTGTCGTCGGCGAGATGGACCGCGGGCAGGCGCTGCTCGAACAACGTGTAGGAGTTGACCTGGAAGTCCGAGGAAAGGGCTGCCCCGGTCGAATCGAAGCGACGACCGAACACGCCGTAGTCGCTGCCGTCGCGTGCGCTGTCGGTCCAGGCCACCAGGAAAGCGCCGTCTCCGGCGACGTCGATGGATGGGCGAATCTGCTGGAGGGTGGTTCGCTGTCCCACCTGGAACTCGACGGCGAGCGGCGCTCCCGACGAGCTGAAGCGGCGAGCGAACACGCCGGCGCCGCTGCCGTCGTGATAGCTCTGCCAGGCGACCACGAAGGCACCGTCGTCGGCGGCGGCAACGGTCGAGAGGAACTGGTCGCTGATGGTGTGCGTGTTGACCTGGAACTCGCCTCCCGTTGTGACTCCGAGCGAGTCGAACCGCCGCGCGAACGTTCCATAGCTCGGGCCGTCCTGGTCGCGACTGTCCCAGGTCACGACGAAGTCGCCGTCGGCGTCGCTCGCGACCGCAGGATAACGAGTTCCGTTCAGGGTGGATGTGTTGACCTTGAAGTCGCTCGCCAGCGCCCCGCCGTTCGAGCCGAAGCGCCGGCCGAAGATCCCGGCGCCGGCGGCGCCGGTGCCTTGCCAGACGACAACGAAGTCGCCCTGATCATCGATCGCGACAGCAGGGACGTTCTGCGCGGCAGTCGTGTACGCGTTGACCTGGAACTCGACACCCTGGCCGGCGCCGGTGCTGCTGAACCTGCGACCGAAGACGCCGTAGTCGGAGCCGTCCTGGCTACCGCTGCGCCACACCACGACGAAGGCCCCGGCATCATTCATCGCCACCGCGGGCAGCCGCTGCGCGTTCGTGGTGTAGGTGTTCACCTGGAACTCCACCGCGATCCGGGCGCCGGTCGAGGAGAAGCGCTGCGCGAAGATGCCGTAGAACTGGCCGTCCTGGTTGCCGCTTCCCCAGACCACGACGAAGTCGCCGTTCGCGGCGCGAGCCACCGCCGGCTCGAGCTGGTTGGAGGCGGTGTAGGTGGTGGCCTGGAAGTCGGCAGCGAAAGCTGCCTTACCCACTAGCGCGGAAACGGCGAGTGTCGCGGCTGCTGCGCATGCGATGGTCGGGCGTCGCAAGGCCGTCCTCCGTAGCAATCGTTATGAGTGGCTTCGAACGCGAGCGCGCGCGGAGTCTAGTCGAGAGTTGGACCGCAAACAATCCGATCACAGCTCGCGATCGCGTGTAGGGTAGTGTCGTCGACCGTGGACGACGATCACCTCGCAGCGGCGCTACGGCTCGCTGCACGCGGCCGATATCGGGCTGCGCCGAATCCGATGGTGGGCGCGATCGTCACCGATGCGAGCGGCAAGGTGGTCGGTCGCGGTTGGCATCGCGCGCAGGGCGAGCCGCACGCGGAGGCCGTCGCCCTGCGCGAGGCCGGCGATCGCGCGCGGGGCGGGACGCTCTACGTGACGCTCGAGCCGTGCGCGCACCACGGGCGAACGCCGCCCTGCGTCGACGCCGTGCTCGCATCGGGCGTTCGGCGCGTGGTCTCGACGCACGTCGATCCGGATCCGCGCACCGCGGGCCGAAGCTTCCAGCGTCTTCGCGAGAGCGGGATCGAGGTCGAATGGGGCGCGCTCGATCGCGAGGCGATCGAGCTCAACCTGCGATTCGTCGTCTCGAAGCTGCTCGCTCGCCCCGAGGTGACGCTGAAGTGGGCGATGAGCTTCGACGGCAAGATCGCGACGGCGAGCGGCGAGAGCCGGTGGATCTCGTCCGCGGCCGGGCGACGGTGGGCGCTCGGCCTGCGCGAGGAGCACGACGCGATCCTCGTCGGCAGCGGCACCGTGCTGGCGGATGATCCAGCGCTCGACCGTCGCCTCGGGCGGGCGAGCGCGCCCAACCTTCGAGTCGTGCTCGACCGCCGGCTTCGTGTCCCCCCCAGCGCGCGTCTGTTCCAGGTGCCCGGGCCACTACTGCTGTACACGGAGTCGAGCGACGCCGCGCGTCGCGACGCGCTGACCGAGCGGGGAGGGGAAATCGTCGTTCTCCCCAGGGTCGATGCGGGGGGGGTGCTCGACGATCTCCATCGCCGCGAGGTTCAGAGCCTCCTGGTGGAAGGCGGCGGCGAGGTGCTGGCGGCGTTTCTCGCCGCGGATCTCTTCGACCGCGTCGAGGTGTGCTGCGCGCCGGTCCTGATCGGCGGTGAGCGCGCCCCCGGGCCGCTCCGCGGCGCCGGCGTCGCGGCGCTCGCCGATGCGCCTCGACTCGAGTCGGTGCGCGTCGGTCGTCGCGGCG
>DATAFT010000388.1:0-4024 GCA_036257295.1 Thermoanaerobaculia bacterium | reverse complement strand
GCGGCCAAGGACAACCGCCGCCGCATCCGCTCACTCGCGGGTCACTGATCCGAGCTCCAGGTCGCGAGCCGGTGCCGACTCCGGCGTCTTGGCGGGTACGTTCACCGGCAGGACGACCCGAAAGAGCGAGCCGCGGTCGACCTCGCTTCTGACCGAGACCTCGCCGCCGTGCGACTGAGCGACGTGCTTGACGATGGCGAGTCCTAGCCCGCTGCCGCCCTCGGCGCGGCCCCTGCCCTTGTCGACGCGATAGAAGCGCTCGAAGATGCGCTGCTGCTCCGCCTCGGGGATGCCGACGCCGTTGTCCTCGACTTCGAGCGTAGCGGTGGCGTCGGGCCCCGAGCCGAGCGCGGGCGCCAGACGCAGCGAGACGTGTCCGCCCCGCCGGTTGTACTGGATGGCGTTGACCAGCAGGTTGAGCACCATGCGCTCGAGCGCCTTGGCGTCGCCATGCATCGGCGCCGGCTCGACCGACGACAGCAGCTCGACGCCCTCGCGCGCGGCGAGTGGAGCCAGCACCTCGATCGCCCGCCGGCAGATGGTGGCGAGGTCGACCGACTGGCGGTGCAGGCTCGCCTCGGGGCTCTCGAGGCGAGAGAGCGTGAGCAGGTCCTTGAGCAGGTCCTCGAGCCGGTAGATCTGCTGGATGATGCGGCGCACGAAGTGCTCGGTCGCCGCAGGGTCGTCCGCTCCGGTCTCCTGCAAGGTCTCGGCGGCGCCGCGGATCACCGCCAGCGGCGTCTTGATCTCGTGCGAGAGATTGGTCACGAAGTCGCGCCGCATCCGCGTCAGCCGATTGGCGTCGGTGACGTCGCGCGCCATCAACAGGATGCCGGTCTCACCCTCGAGCTGGCGCGCCACCACCGACACCTCGCGCGCTCCGACCGAGATCTCGACCGCGGGGCCGGCCTCACCGGTGATCGCCCGGCCGAGCGTGTCGTGGACCTGAGGGCGTCGTACCAGCGCGAGCAGCTCCGCGGTCGACGCGGCGGGATCGACGGCGAACAGCTCGCGAAACGCGAGATTGGCGTAGATCGGCACCCGCTCCCCGGTGGTCACCAGCACGCCCTCGGGCACGCCGGCGAGGATCTCGTCCAGCTTGCGGCGCTCGATCTCGACCGCCGCCACGTCCTGCGCGGCGCGCACGGCCAGGCGGTCGAGGGCGCGCGACAGCCGGCCGAGGTCGCCGTCGAGGTCCGGGCCGCGCCACCAGGTGGTGGCGCTCCTCGCCGGCGACCGTTCCCACGTCGCTCCGGCGGCCAGCAGCTCGGTGGTGTCGACGCGACTCGCCAGCCGCGCCGCGAATCGGCGACGCTTCACCGCCCCGATCACCAGTACCACGATGGCGACCAGAGCAACCGAGATCGAGAGCGCGGCGATCAACCGGCTCCTAGGCCCGTGCCGCCGGACTCACGAGAGGACGCGGCGAGGTGGCTCGCGGTCGCCTGCGGCATCGTCCAGGGCGCGGATGGCAGAGGGGGCGCGGGTGTGACGGACGTCCTGCGCCTCGAGATAGAAGATGACGTCCTCGGCGATGTTGGTGGCGTGATCCGCGATGCGCTCGAGGTTGCGCGCCGCGAGCAGGAGCTGGAGGGCACGGTCCACCTTGGTCGACGACTCCTTCATCGAAGCGACCAGCTCGTTGAACAGCCGCCGATAGATGTCGTCGGCCTGATCGTCGCGCTCGCAGACCTGACGCGCCAGCGACGCGTCCCGTCGCACGAACGAGTCGAGGGCGTCGCGGACCATGTGGCGGGCAATACTGGCGAGAGCGGGCAGATCGACCGCCGGTTCGAGCGGGAGCTCGGTGTTGAGCCGGAGCACCGCCTGAGCGATGTTGACGGCCGAGTCGCCCATGCGCTCGAGATCGCTCACGATCTTCTGGACGGCGATGACGTTGCGAAAGTCGATCGCCTTGGGTTCTTGCAAGGCCAGTAGCAGGATGCAGTTCTCGTCGATGCGCTTTTCAAGCGTGTCGATGGTCGGGTCGGTGCGAATCACGCTCTCTGCCAGGGGCGAGTCGCGCTCGACCATGGCGCGCGTGGCGTCGGCGATCATCTCCTCGACCCGCCCGCCCATCTCGACCAGCTCGGCGCGGACGCGTTCGAGGCTCTCTTCGACCACGCTCGTCATCTCGTTTCCGACGCTCGACTCGTGGGCGTTGCCACGGCCGTCATTTTACACGTCACGTCGACGTCATCGACGCAGGCGGTAGCCGATGCCGACCACGGTCTCGATGCGGTCGCCCTCGGTCCCGAGCTTCTTGCGGAGTCGGCGGATGTGGGTGTCGACGGTGCGGCTGTCGACCTCTTCGGCGTAGCCCCAGATGTCGGTCAGCAGTTGGCCGCGGCTGAAGACGCGGCCCTTGCGCTCGAGCAGGAAGCGGAGCAGTCGGAACTCGGTCGGAGTGAGCGAGACCTCCTCGCCGGAAACGAACAGCCGGTAGCCGTCGGGGTCCAGCCGCAGCCCTCCCAGCTCCAACCATTGACCGTCGGGCGCGCTCTCCGGCGGGATCTCGGTCGCGCGCGCGCGGCGCAGGACCGCCTTGACGCGGAGCACCACTTCGCGCGGGCTGAAGGGCTTGGTGATGTAGTCGTCGGCGCCCAGCTCCAGGCCGACGATCCGATCGACCTCTTCGCTCTTGGCGGTCACCACGATGATCGGGATGCCGGCGGTCTGCTCGTTGCGCTTGAGCGTGCGCGCCAGCTCGAGGCCGTCGAGGCCGGGGAGCATGAGGTCGAGGAGGATGACGTCGGGCGGACGCGAGCGCAGTCCCTCGAGCGCGACGTCGCCCCGCTCGTAAACGTCGGTGGCGAGCCCAGCCCGCTCGAGGTTGTACTGCAGTACCTCCACCAGCGCCGCCTCGTCCTCGACGATGGCGACGCGGGGTTGGGTCGAGTGCGGTGCGGAGTCCTTGCTCACGTTGATCGAGGAGGAGGTGCGTGAGTTCGGCACCCAACCAGGCATGGGGTCGAGAGCTTGCGCCTGGCCGAGTGTAGCGGAGCGGTCGGACATCGAGGCCTTGGAGCGCCATCGGCGGCGCTTCCGTATCCGCGCACAAGGTATTCGAGCCACCTCGCCCGCCGCGTGGCGGCGAGGTCACGCCGGCATGACGTTTCGGTGACGCTCCGCAGAAGACCGGTGTTCACACGTTTGTAACACGCCGGTCGCGGGACCGCTGCCCGCGCCCCCAATACTGTCCCCGGCTCGAGATCTTTCGCGAGGAGGATTCAGTTGCAATGTGTGTCCCTGCGAAACGACAGCGGTGGTGTGCATGGGCGACGAGGTGTCTGGTCGTGCTGCTGGTGCTCGGGGGAACCGCGGCCTTCGGGCAGGGCTTCTACTACAAGGAGATCCACCAGGACGGCCGCATCTACGTGTTCAACAACGCAGAGAACGCGGCACGATTCGAAGCGGGAGGTGAGCTGGGCCAGTCGGTGACCCGGATCGGTGGGGGAGCCAACGGCGAGACGTTGATCGGCGACAACGAGCGGGCGCTCCAGCTCTACTACTTCAAGCACGACATCTCGGAGCCGGTGCCGGAACCGACGCCGCCACCGCCGCCGGGGCCGCCGCCCTACAGATTTTCGGGGCTGATCTTCGGCGACTACTACTACTTCGACCAGAACCACCTGCCCGCGTTCGACTCGCAGCACGGGTTCTGGGCTCGGCGCGGCTACTTCACCCTCGACTACACCTTCTCGCCGAAGCTCACCAGCCGGTTCCGCTTCGAGACCAATAGCAACGGCAAGCTGCAGGGAGGTGTCGTCACGCCCTTCGTCAAGGACGCCTGGCTGCGCTGGAACGTCAAAGGGCCGCACCAGCTCACGCTCGGCATCGCGCCGTCGCTCACCTTCGAGCCGTTGCTCGAGCCCTTCTGGGGTCTGCGCCACATCGAGAAGACGCCGCTCGACCTCTACCGTTGGGACTCGTCGCGCGACTTCGGCCTGACGCTGTCGGGGCCGATGAATCAGAAGCAGACCTTCAAGTACGCGGTCCAGTACGGTAACGACGCGGGCACCGC
>DATAFT010000369.1:0-6646 GCA_036257295.1 Thermoanaerobaculia bacterium | reverse complement strand
CTTGGTGCCGACCGGCGCCCCGACCGGGGCCGCCAGTGGCGAAGACAGGTCATCTTATTCGAAGCCTGTAAAATCGGCGGCCATGCTCCGCCTCGGACCGGTCACGGTCGACCCACCGCTCTTCCTGGCGCCGATGGCCGGCGTCACCGATCGCGACTTCCGCCTCCGGGTGCGACGCATCGGGGGCGTCGGGCTGGTCGCCATGGAGTTCATCGCCTCCAAGGCGATCGTGTCCGGCAACCCCAAGACGCGAAGCCTGATGCACTTCGTCGACGAGGAGCGTCCGCTCGCGATCCAGATCTACGGCTCGGACGCCAGCACCATGGCCGACGCCGCGCGGAGAGTCGAGGAGCTCGGCCCCGATCTGGTCGACATCAACATGGGTTGCCCGGCGAACAAGGTGCTCAAGGGCTGTGCCGGCGCCGCGCTGATGGGTGACCTGCGGCTGGCGGAGGAGATCATCGTCGCCGTCAAGCGCGCGGTCTCGCTGCCCGTCACCGTCAAGTTCCGACTCGGTCTCGACGACTGCCGCAGCAACTACCTCGAGCTCGGCCGGATGTGCGAAGCGAACGGGGTCGCCGCGGTCGCGATGCACGCGCGCACCGCGCGCCAGATGTTCGGCGGCGACGCCGACTGGTCCCACATCACGCGGCTCAAGGAGACGCTCTCGATCCCGGTGATAGGCAACGGCGACGTGCGCGACGCCGCCGAGGCGGTGGCCCGCCTGCGCGAGACCGGATGCGACGGCATCATGGTCGGTCGCGGCGCGACCAAGAACCCGTGGATCTTCCGTCAGACCGCGGCGCTGCTCCAGGGCGGCGCGGTCACCGAGCCGACACTGGCCGATCGTCGCGATCTCATCCTCCAGCACTTCCGCTGGGTGAGCGAGCGCGAGCCGCACGGGTTCGCGCTGCACAAGCTGCGCAAGTTCACCTCGTGGTACACGCACGGCCTGCCCAACGGGAGGAAGCTGCGCCAGCGCATCAACGACCTGCCCGATGCGGTGTCCTTCCTGCAAGCGGTCGAGGACTTCTTCGGCGAGCTGATGCTGGAGCAGGCGGCGTGACCGCGCCTCGCGGCGTGACAGCGGCATGAGTACTGCGCCCGCCGACTCGACGCCGCGCGAGGCTCAAGCTCGCGAGCATCGGGTCGAGCTCGAAGTCACTCCGGCCGAGGCGCTCGAGGCGGTCGAGCAGGCGAGCGAGATCTGGGGCGGCGAGTGGCGCCGCGAAGGAACCGGCGGCACCCTCACGCTGCCGGTCTCGGCCGGGCTGCGGCACGGACACGTCCACGGCCAGGTCACCACCGAGAACCGCGGCGCGCGCTCGGCGCTCGCGTTCCGCATCGAGCGCATCTACTACCGGCTCCACGTTCCGGCGATCGTCATCCTCCTGGTCGGCTTGTTCGGCGGGTTGCTCGTCGTCTTCGCCGGGTTCCATCCGCCGCTCTTCGAGCTGGTGCCCGCGGGGACGTTCATGAGCCTCGCGGCGTGGTTCCTGGTGGTTTCGAAGCTGCGCACCCGCGGCAGCGCCGAGTTCCTCGCGCTGGTCGAGGAGCTCGCCGGCGACGAGCGCGTCGAAGATCCGTGAAGTAGAGCGAGCGGCGCGGTGCTAGACTCGGAATGCCGGGCAGCGCCCGGCTGTTTCATCTCTACGGCTCTTTCTCAACATGGGGGCGATCGGTTTCGACGGGGAACCTGGCGTCCTGTAGGTTGCGTGCCGACTGCTCGAGCGTCAATCGGGCAAAATTGCAACCGCCAACGACAACTTGGCCCTCGCGGCGTAAGCCGTGACGGTCCGCCGGCGTACTTTGATCCGCGGTTGCCGGCGGGCTGTAACACTCAGCGGATTCCAGGGCGAGCGGAGGTCCCGCTCTCTCGCCTGCGGTACTGACGCGGGACTGGCTCGTGCGCCGAGGTCGCTTTCCTCTCAAGCGCGCGGGCGAGACCAAAAGCGGAAGCTACGCACGTAGACGCCTATGGGGCGTGTTCTTCGGACGCGGGTTCGATTCCCGCCGCCTCCACCATTTCCGCGCTTTGCGCGGAAATGGAGTCGGCGCCGGGTCTCGATCGTCGCGCTCGCGGCTCACGCCGCGAACGCTCGGGAATCAATTCCCGCTACTCCAGTTTCAACAAATCCCGAGGAAGCGGTTCGGTGCGCGAGTGCGTACACGCGCTACGACTGCGTACCCCGCGCGATCGCCAGAAAGCGAACCCCGACTCCGCGAATCGTCCTCACCCTCGTCGACGGGCCCGGATCCTCCAACCACACCACTTCGGCGGTGTGCATCGCGGCATCCGCCAGCACCATCTTCAGCCGGGTCCCCGCCGGGATCGGATCGGTCTCGATGAACGCGCCGATCGCGGACAGGTTGCGGACGACGGCGTCGCGCGTGCGGTCATCGCCCTCGATGGTCAGCTGCACCGGAATGTTGCAGCTGGATCGACCCTCGTTCCGCCGCTCGGTCTTGTTTCGCGCGAAGCTATCTTCGAGGTCGTCTCGCCAGTCCTGGCGAGGGGGAGGGCTGTCCGACATTGGGGACCTCCAGTGCCCCCACAATCCTCTGGTTGGAAGTATGTCAAAAGACTTAGTCCTGGCCTACACCCTGCCGTCGTTCGCCCGTCGAGGCTGCACCTGTCGTAGGACCCGCTGGGCGATCGCCTCTGAGATCACATCGGCCGCGAGCGGCGTCCCCGACGCATCGCAGACGTCGATCGCCGCCCACGGTCCGCCGAAGGCATCCGCCACGAAGTCCTCGTAGATTCCGGCCACGGTTCGCTGCAACCGGGCATCGTCCTCGAACACGTCGTACCGTTTCGAGGTGTAGGTCCGCTGCTTCTTTCCGGCCACCAGACGCTGGGCGGTGCCGACCTCGACGCGAAGGTAGACCTGGAGCTCCGGCTGCGGCAGCTCGAAGACCTCGTACTCCACGCGAAGCAGCCAGGCCAGGAACGACGCGCGCTCCTCGCCTTCGAGCCGCGCCGCTTGGTACGCCGCGTTGGAGGCGACGTAGCGATCGGCGAGAACGACGTCGGAGCGTTCGAGCAGCTCGAGCAGCTCGCGACGGTGCTCGAGCCGGTCGCCGGCGAAGAGCAGCGCCGGGAAGTGCGGCGGAACCGCGCTCGGGTCGCCGAATCCGCCGTTGAGGAAGCGCGCGACGGTGTCGCCGAAGAGTCCCTGCCGGTAGCGCGGGAAGGAGATCACCTCGATCGTGAGCCCGGCTTGCCGCAGCAGGCCGGACACGAGCTCGAGCTGCGTGCCCTTGCCCGCTCCATCGACCCCTTCGAGCGCGACCAGCATCCCGCGACCTCCCGACGTCGAGCATAGTGCAGCGTGCGCCGCGTCTGAGTCTCCGCCCGCTGCGCTATCGTCGCGCCTCGTGACGGCCCCCAAACGGATGCTGTGGGCGCTGGCCGCGGGCGTCCTGCTCGGTCTCGTCGCGCGCGCCGTCGTTCCCGCCGACTCCCTCACCTGGTTCGTCGACACCTTCGTCCAGCCGGTAGGTCAGATATTCCTGCGCCTCCTGTTCATGCTCGTGCTGCCGATCCTGTTCTCGGCGCTGGTGATCGGTGTCTCCGACGTGGGAGTCGGCCATCTCGGCCGTCTCGGCGGACGGATGCTCGGGTACACGGTGCTGGTGAGCGGGATCTCGGTGCTGATCGGCGTCCTGCTGGTCAACGTGCTCGGGCCCGGCCGCGGACTGCCCGACGAAGTGCGCGCAGCGGCCACCGGCGGCAACGCGCCCGCGCCCGTGAAGCCGCCCGAAACGAAACCGGTCGACTTCCTGGTCGCCATGGTTCCCGACAACCCGGTCAAGGCGGCCGCCAACGGCGACATGCTTGCGGTGATCGTGTTCTCGCTGCTGTTCGGGCTCGCGCTCGCGGTCACGAGCACGCCGGCGGTCGAAACACTTCGCACGGCGATCCAGGGGCTCTACGACGTCGCCATGAC
This sequence comes from Thermoanaerobaculia bacterium, assembly GCA_036257295.1. Taxonomy (GTDB): domain Bacteria; phylum Acidobacteriota; class Thermoanaerobaculia; order Multivoradales; family Multivoraceae; genus DATAFT01. The sequence continues at coordinate 2,696 of DATAFT010000369.1, read as the reverse complement.
GATGATCGATGGGGTCTTGCGCTGGGTGGCTCCGATCGGCGTCGCGGCGCTCCTCTTCTCGCTCACCACGCGCCTCGGGCCGGCCGTCTTCCGTCCCATCCTCGCCTACGTCGGCGTGGTGCTGCTCGGCCTGGGGCTCCACATGTTCGGCGTCTACTCGCTGTCGGTGCGCTTCTTCGGCGGCATGTCGCCGCGCGAGTTCTTCCGCGGCGCGCGCGTGGCGATGCTCACCGCGTTCTCGACCGCCTCTTCCAGCGCCACGCTCCCGAGCGCGATCAAGGTGGCCGAGGAGAACCTGCGCCTGCCGTCGCACGTCGCGCGCTTCGTGCTGACCGCGGGATCGGCGATGAACCAGAACGGCACCGCGCTCTTCGAGGGCGTGACGGTGCTGTTCCTGGCGCAGGTCTACGGCATCGAGCTCGACCTGGTCCGTCAGATCGTGATCATGGGGATCTGCGTCCTCGGCGGCATCGGCACCGCGGGCGTGCCCGCCGGCTCGCTGCCGGTGGTCGCGATGATCCTCGGTATGTTCGGCGTGCCGCCCGAGGGGCTCGCGCTGATCCTCGGCGTCGACCGTTTCCTCGACATGTGCCGTACCACGGTGAACGTCACCGGCGACCTCGCCGCGGCGGTTTTCGTCGCGCGCGGCGAACGTGCGCCCGCAACAGGAACGCCCGCGGCGGCGTCTCCCGCTCGATAGGTAATATCGGCTCGCCCAACCAGGAGCGATCGATCGATGAGCGCAACCAGCGCAGCGCCCTCCGAACGCCTGACGCCGACGCAGTGGCTCATCTGCGTCATCGCCGCGATCGGCTTCGCCTTCGACACCTACGAGCTGCTGATGCTGCCGCTGATCGTGCGGCCGGCGGTGCTCGAGCTGACGGGCGCCGCGCCGGGGACCCCCGAGTTCACGCGCTGGACCGGTCTCCTGTTCTATGCGCCCGCGGTGTTCGGCGGCGTCTTCGGTCTGCTCGGCGGCTATCTCACGGACCTCCTCGGGCGCCGCCGCGTCCTCACCTGGAGCATCCTGCTATACGCCTTCTCGGCCTTCGCCGCCGGCACGGTCCACTCGATCGAGTGGCTGCTCTTCTTCCGCATCACCACCTTCATCGGCGTGTGCGTCGAGTTCGTGGCGGCGGTGGCCTGGCTCGCCGAGCTATTCTCCGATCCCAAACGCCGCGAGGCGGTGATCGGTTACACCCAGGCCTTCGGGTCGGTGGGCGGGTTGATGGTGACCGCTGCGTACGCCTTCTTCGCGGCCAACGCCGACTCGTTTCCGCAGGTGCAGGGCGGGCACGAGGCTTGGCGCTACACGCTGATGTCGGGGATCATCCCGGCGATCCCGCTGATCGTCATCCGTCCGTTCCTGCCGGAGTCGCCGCGCTGGCTCGAGGCACGCAGTACCGGCACGCTCAAGCGACCGGCGCTCTCCGCGATCTTCGCACCCGGTCTGCGCCGCACCACGATCGTCACCACCCTGATGGTGGCGTGCAGCTACGCCGCGGCCTTCGGCGCCATTCAGCATGTGCCGCGCATGGTGCCGACGCTGCCGCAGGTCCAGGGACTCGAGCGCCCAGCGGTCGAGCAAACGGTGGCGAGCGTGCAGCTCTACCAGGAGATCGGCGGCCTCGCCGGGCGCTGGCTGCTCGCGATCCTGGCCGTGCGCATCGTCAGTCGCCGACTCCTGCTCAGGCTGTTCCAGGTCCCGGGCCTCATCCTGTTGCCACTGGTCTTCCTGGGGCCGGCCACCAGCGACGTCGATCAGCTGCGCTGGGGCATCCTCCTGGTCGGGCTCTGCACCGTCGGGCAGTTCAGCTTCTGGGGCAACTATCTGCCGCGCGTCTACCCGCTCCATCTGCGCGGCACCGGCGAGAGCTTCGCCGCCAACGTCGGCGGCCGCATGCTGGGTACCGGAGCGGCGCTCGTCACCACCGAGCTCTCGCTGCGCATGGCCGGCGCCAACCCCGGCATCAAGCTCGCCTACGCCGCGGCGGCGGTCGGCACTGCCGTCTACGCCATCAACCTGATCGCGAGCTTCTGGCTGCCCGAGCCCAAGGCGAGCGACCTGCCGGACTGAGGTGACCGAGCCTCTCGACGGAGCGCTCTCCGCCACGGAGAAGCGCTTCGAGCTCCGGCGGCGCACGGCGGGCCTTTTCCTCGGACCGCTAGCGTTCGCGCTGGCGTGGCTCGCGCCGATGCCGGCGCTCACGCCGCAAGCGCATCGCCTCGCCGCGATCGTGCTGCTGGTGGTGGTGTGGTGGATCACCGAGGCCATCCCGCTCGCGGTGACTGCGGTGGTGGGGCCGGCTCTCGCGGTGGTCACCGGTGTCGCGACCGCGCAGCAGGCGTTCGCTCCGTTCGGCAGTTCGACCGTGTTCCTGTTCCTGGGCAGCTTCATCCTCGGAGCGGCGGTCACGCACCACGGGCTCGATCGCCGGCTCGCCGAAGGGCTCCTCGCGGTGCCTGCGATCGGCAAGAGTCCCGGTCGCGCTCGCCTCGGCGTCGGTGTCCTGACCATGGCGATCTCGGGATGGATGAGCAACACCGCGACCACGGCGATGATGCTGCCGGTGGCGCTCGGCGTGGTGCGTCGAGCGCCCGCAGCGCAGGACGGAGATTCGGGCCGCACCGACGGCGGCGCCCGGCCCCCCCCACCCCAACCGGGGATGGGCCAGCGCTTCCGCATCGGGCTGCTG
>DATAFT010000341.1:0-8066 GCA_036257295.1 Thermoanaerobaculia bacterium | reverse complement strand
GGCTCGAGGTTGGTCGACACCACCACCGATCCCAGCCAACCGTTGAATCCGACCAGCACCAGCGCCGCGGCGCACCACCAGACCAGCGCCGGATCTTCGCGGCGGAACCGCAGAGAGAGCAGCAGCGTCGCGAGGATCAGGAAGCCGATGACCACCCCGATCATCCGGTTGCCGTACTCGGTCCATGTCCTCCACACGTTGAAGCGCGCCTCGCCGTACCCGTGCTCGGCCCACCGCTCCTGGTAGTCGGCGGGAAGCTGCGACTCCGAAGTCGGGGGGATCCAGCGACCGAAGCACTTCGGCCAGTCCGGGCAACCCATGCCAGAACCGCTGGCGCGGACCAGCCCGCCGATGAAGATCAGGAAGTAGACGGCGGCGATGGTGGCGATCGCGAATCGACGAAAGCTGGCGCGGCGCTCGGTCATCGCCCTATTATTCTCCGTTAGCCGATGGCACCCAACTCCGACGGCGGCCCTTTCGCGGGACTTCGCGTTCTCGACTTCGGCACGTTCGTGGCGGGGTCGTTCGGCGCCGCCCTGCTCGGGGACCTCGGCGCCGAGGTGATCAAGGTCGAGGCACTCGAAGGGGACCCCGCCCGATTCGTCCCGCCGTTCTACGGGACGCCCGGGCAAGAGAACCCCCACGGCGAGGCGGAGAGCCGCTTCTACATCGGTCTCAACCGCAACAAGCGCGGCATGGCGATCGACGTGCGCTCCGCCGCGGGCCGCGAGATCGTGCGCCGGTTGGTCGAGCGGGCCGACGTCGTCACCGAGAACTTCCGCCCCGGGGCCGCGCGCGACCTCGGACTCGACTACGACACTCTGCGCGCCATCAACCCGCGGATCATCCTCTGCGCTGCATCGGGCTTCGGGACGATGGGGCCGCTCGCCCGGCAGCCGGCGTTCGACGGCGCGCTTCAGGCGCTGGCTGGCATCGCGAAGGCCAACGAGCGCATCAGCGGCGTGGCGGCCCACTCGGCGGTGTTGATGGTCGACTACACGACCGCGATCCTCTCGCTCGGGGCGGTGGCGACCGCGCTCTACCATCGCGAGCGCACTGGAGTGGGCCAGAAGGTCGAGATCTCGCTCCTCCAGAGCGCGATGACGCTGATGACCACCGCCAACTGCCGCGCGCTCGAGATGGAGCCGCAGGGCACCGTCGGCAGCTATCCCTACCGCCTGTTCCACACCGCCGACGGGGCCGTCTTCGTCGGCGTCGCGCAGAACAAGTTCTGGCCGCCGCTCTGCCGCGCGCTCGGCGTGCCCGAGCTGGGCGCCGATCCGCGCTATCGCCATCACGGCGAGCGCGGTGCGCACGCCGCGGAGCTCAACGCGATCATCGAGCCGATTTTCAAGAGCCTCACGCTCGCCGACGCCGTCGAGCGGCTCAATCGCGAAGGCGTGCCATGCGGCCCGGTCTCGACCGCCGAGGCGCTGTTCGATCACCCGCAGGTCGCGGCCATGGAGATGCGTCAGCCGGTCACGCACGGCACCATCGGTCCGATGGAGGTCTGCGGCACGCCGTTCCGTTTCCTCGAAACCCCGGGGCAGGTCCGGCGCGCGGCGCCGGCGCTGGGTGAGCACAACCGCGAGATCCTCGTCGAGCTCGGCTACTCCGAGACCGAGATATCCGAGCTCGAAACTGGCGGCACGGTGCGACGGCCGATCGCGCGCGCGATACGGAACGCCGGCGGCGTCGGGCCCGCGGCCGGAGACGGACCGACCCGCTGATGACCGACAGCATCTCGCGCCGAGTCGCCGTGGTCGGCATCGGCGAGACCGCCTACTACCGCCACGGCCAGGCGCCGGTTCCGGAGTTCCTGCTGGCGATCGAGGCGATCGAGAAGGCGGCGGCCGACGCCGGCCTCGACGTGCGCGAGCTCGACGGCTTCTGTTCCTACTCCGGCGAGCGCAGCGATCCGACGCGGCTCGGCACCGCGCTCGGCTTACCCGACGTCGCGTTCTCGAACATGTTCTGGGGCGGTGGAGGCGGCGGCGTCTGCGGCGCGGTCGCCAACGCCGCGGCGGCGCTCGCAGCGGGATTCTGCAAGTACGCGGTCGTCTACCGCTCGCTCGCGCAGGGACAGTTCGGACGGTTCGGCCAGTCCCATGCTCCGGCCACGGTCTCGGGACGCGGCGCCTACATCGCGCCCTTCGGACTGATGACGCCGGCGCAGCAGATCGCGCTGCGCACACAGCGTTTCCTCCACGACCGCGGCGCCACCGACGAGGCGCTGTGCGCGGTGGCGCTCGCGTCCTACGCGCACGCGCAGCGCAATCCGCGCGCGGTGATGTACGGGCGTCCCCTCACGCGCGAGGCGTACTACGCGGCGCGCTGGATCGCCGAGCCGTTCCGGCTCTACGACTGCTGCCTGGAGAACGACGGCGCGGCCGCGGTGGTGCTCACTACGACAGAGCGGGCGCGCGACCTGCGCCACCGGCCGGCGCTACTGCTCGCGGCAGCGCAGGGCTCGAGCCCGCGCTTCGAGATGTTCGGCCACGCCGATGCCGACTTTGCCGGATCGAACTTCGCCACGGTGGCGCCGCGCCTCTACGCCCAGGCCGGCATCGAGCCGAAGGACGTCGACGTGGCGCAGATCTACGAGAACTTCACCGGCGCGGTGGTGATGTCGATGGTCGAGCACGGCTTCTGCCCGCCCGACCAGGTGAACGACTTCTTCACCGCCGAGAACCTCACCTGGCCCGACGGCGGGCTGCCGATCAACACCAGCGGCGGCAACCTCGCCGAGTGCTACATGCACGGGCTCGAGCTGGTGCTCGAAGCGGTGCGCCAGATCCGCGGCACCTCCACCTGTCAGGTGGACGGAGCCCAGCTCTCGCTGGTGGCGGGCGGTCCCGCCAGTTCACCGGTCTCGAGCCTGATCCTGTGCGCGTGAACGACACCTACCTGCCGAGCGGCCTGCCCGCTCCCGAGCCGGATCGCGACGGTGTGGACACCGAGTTCTGGGAAGCCGCCCGCCGGCACCAGCTCGCCGTTCAACGCTGCCGCCGCTGCGGCGTGTTCCAGTCGCCCGCCGAATGGGTCTGCCATCGCTGCCATTCGCGCGACCTGGGTTGGGAGACGAGGTCCGGACGCGGGCGTGTCTTCAGTTGGATCCGGGTTCACCACGCGGCGCATCCAGCGCTGCGGGAAGCGCTGCCGTATGTCGTCGTCCTGGTCGAGCTCGACGACACCGACGGCGTCCGCCTGATCGGCAACCTGCTCGGCCCGGCCGATCAGCAGGTCGCGATCGACGACGCCGTCGAGGCGGTGTTCGAAGACCACGAGGGCGGCTACACCCTCGTGCAGTGGCAGCGGATCTGAAGCGTCGCTATTTCGCCGCGACCATCGCGATCGCTTCGACCTCGATCAGGTAGCGCGGGTCCACCAGGCCGGTGACGCCGACCCAGGTCGACGCCGGCCACTTCTCCAGCGCCAGCACCTTGACCAGCGCCGAGCCGGCGGTGCGCACCTTGTCGGGGCTGATGTCCTTGATGAACACGGTGGTCTTGACGATGTCGCGCGGTGTCGCTCCGGCTTGACCGAGACGCTGCACCACGCGCTGGAACGCGATCTCCGATTGTGCCGCGAGGTCGGCGCCGGGCTCTTTCGCTCCCATCGGCACGCCCACCTGCCCCGACACGTGAATGGTCTTGATGCCCGCGATCTCGGTCGTCACTACATGGGTGAATCCAGGCGCCGGATCGATGTGCTCGACTTTCACGTTTCACCTCACAGATACGGTGACAGTCACCTCATTCGGTCGAAATGCGGTGACAGTCACCTGATTCGGTCGAAATAGGTCGACTGTCCCCGAATTTCAACGGTTGGGGCCACGCTCCATTGGATAGGGCTGCCAGCGCTCCAGGGGCGTGCGCGGCAGCACCCCCGGATTGACGCAGCTGCGCGGCCAGAATCCCTGCAGCACGAGGGCGATCTCGCGGCCGAGGCGGCGCCGCGTCTCGGGCATCATGCGCGACGTCGCCGAAGCCACGTGCGGGGTCAGGATCACGTTCTCCATCCGCACCAGCGGGTTGTCGGGCTTCGGCGGCTCGTCCTCCAGGACGTCGAGCGCCGCCACCGCGATCCTCCCGCTCTCGAGCGCCGGCACCAGCCCCTTCTCGTCGACGCAGGGCCCGCGGCCGGTGTTGACGAAGATCGAGCCCTTCTTCATGCGCGCGAATCGCTCCGCGTTCATCAAGTGATGCGTCTCGTCGTTGAGCGGAGTATGGAGCGAGACGATGTCGGCCCGCGCCAGCAGGTCGTCGAGCGCGACCGGCTCGACTCCGGCGCTGGTCATGGTGAGCTCCGAGACGTAGGGGTCGTAGCTCATCACCCTCAGACCGAACACCTGCGCGCGGCGCGCCACCGCCTTGGCCACGTTGCCGAACGAGATCAGCCCCAACGTCTGACCGAAGAGCCGCGGCACCTCGGCGAACATCGGGCGGCCGTCGACCCAGCGCTCGTCGCGCGCCATGCGATCCATCTGGGTGAGCCGGCGGGCCGCGGCCAGGATCAGCATGATCGCGTGATCGGCGACCTCGTCGATGAAGACGTCGGGCACGTTGGTGACGACGATGCCAGCCTTGGTCGCCGCCGCCACGTCGACGGTGTCGCTGCCGACGCTGCCGCAGCCGATCACGACGCACTTCTCGAGACCTTCGATGATGGGCGCGTGCAGGCGCCGGAAGCGCGCGATCAGCGCGTCGGCGTCGCGCGCCACCGCCAGGTACTCCTCGGTCGTGTTGGCGTCGGCCTGCACGATCTCGGCGCCGATGCCGTCGAGCCCCTCGCGCTCGAGCGAGTAGGTCTCGTCGCCGAGGTCGTAACTCGGCCCGCGCGGTTTCTGGATCACCACCTTGAACTTGCGCTTCGTCGTCACTCCCTCTCCTGTCTCGCTGCCCTATCTCGCCGCCGCCTTGGTCAGCAGCTCGCGGACCCCGCGCAGATCCTCGCTCGCGGCGCGCATCATCGACGACGCGTCGCGGCTGACCTCGACGAAGCGGAAGCCCTGGGCCAGCCGCTTAGGCGCGATCGCCGCGGTCGACGCACAGCCGGCGATGAGTCCGCGCGCGCGGCAACCGCTCACGATGCGATCGATCGCGTCGGTGAAGACCGAGGCCTCCTGATCGGACGCCGGCTGGAGGCCGAGCGCCAGACTCAGGTCGTTGGGGCCCACGAACACCCCGTCGATGCCGGGCACGTCGAGGATCGAGTCGAGATTGTCCAGGCCGTCGCGGGTCTCGATCATCACCAGGCAGACCACGTCCTGATCGACCTGCGTGGTGTACTTGCCGTCGACGATGTACGCGGCGCGGAAGGGGCCGTAGCTGCGGTGCCCGCGCGGTGGATAGCGGCAGGCCTCGACCGCGGCGCGCGCCTCGTCGGCGTTGTCGACCAACGGAACGATGACCCCCGCAGCTCCGGCGTCGAGCACCCGGCCGATCCAGCTCGCCTCCCCTACCGGCACCCGCACGATCGCGGTGGTCGGCGTGGTGGCGATGGCCTGCAGCATCTCGACCATGCGGGCGAAGTCGATCAGACCGTGCTGGAGGTCGATGGTGAGCCAATCGAAGCCGAGCCGCGCCATGATCTCGGCCGACACCGTGCTCGGCATCGCGAGCCAGGCTCCGAGCGCCGCGTCACCGGTGGCCCACTTGGACTTGAGTGCGTTCACGCCACGCCCAGCGCCGATTCCCACTCGCTCAGGGTCACGTCGAGGCGGTCGATCAACTCGTCGATCTCCTCGCGCGTGATCACCAGTGGTGGCGCGATGAAGAGCGGCAGACCGCGGCGCGGGCCGGGCACCCGTCGCGAGCCATAGAGCGTGCCGTAGAAAGCGAGTCCGTTGCGCAGCGCGATCGCCTGCAGCTTCTGCTCGGCTCCGGACTCGCGCGGGAAGAACTCGCGCGTCGCGCGGTCCATCACCAGCTCGCCCACGCGGAGGAGTCCGACGCCGCGCAGATCGACGACGGTCGGATGCTCGCGGATGCGCCCGGCGCGCGACGCGAAGTACTCGCCCATCTCGGCCGCATGCTCGACCAGTCGGTCCTGGAGCAGCACGTCGATCACCGCGCAACCCACCGCGCACGCCACCGGGTGGCCCATGTTGGTGAAGCCGTGAACGAACGCCTTGCCTGCGGCGAACGGCTCGTTGACCCGGGGCGACACCGCGACCGCGCCGAGAGGCGCGTACAGGCTCGAGATGCCCTTGCCCATCGTGATCAGGTCGGGAGCGACACCGAAGTGCTGCATCGCGAGCCAGCGGCCGGTGCGCCCGAAGCCGGTGACCACCTCGTCGGCGATGAGCAGCACGTCGTGTCGATCGCAGATCTCGCGCACCGCCTGCCAGTACTCGCGCGGCGCCACCTCGCCGTAGTCGGACCCGCAGCCGACCGGCGTGGCGATGAACGCCGCGATCTGCTGCGCGCCGGTGTGGTGGATTGCGACCTCGAGCTCCTCGGCGAAGCGCAGCGCCCGTTCACGGTCGCTTCCCCCTTCCGCTCGACCGGCGCGCGTGTACTGCGGGATCTTGGGCCACTTCTGGAGCATCGGCTCGAACTGGCGCCGGTTGCCGGGAATGCCCGACACCGACAGCGCCCCCAGCGTCATGCCGTGGTAGCTGTCGCGGTGACTGATCACCATGTGCTTCTCGGCGGCGCCGGTCGCGACGTGGTACTGGCGCGCGATCTTGATCGCGGTCTCGACCGCTTCGGAGCCGCCGGAGACCATGTAGACCGCGTCGATCCAATCGGGGGCGATGGCGGCGACCCTGGCCGCGAGATTCGCGCGCGGACGGTTCGACAGCACCGGATGGCAGTACGAGAAGCGGGACATCTGCTCCGCGGCCGCGGCGACGATGCGCGGGTCGCCATGGCCGAGGTTGACGGCCATCGGACCGCCCGAGGCATCGAGGTAGCGCTTGCCATCCTCGTCGTAGAGCCAGACGCCCTCGGCGCGCTGGAGCACCGGCTCGAACGGGTGATCGGAGAAGACGCGGCCCCATGGGTCGCCGCGGTGGTGGCGGGGTAAGGGGAGCGGTGGCGCCGCGGCTCGTTGCTCCATCACCATGTTCGCCCTCCTCGGTGCTTTTAGATCGGCATCGAGAGATCGGGAGGACAGATCGGCGACCCGACCTCGACTGCTATCGGAGTCCGCGAGTATCCCACACTCGTGAGCGTGCTCTGGGCTCAAAGCCGAAGGTGAGAAGCAGCGAGTTGACGCCGGGATTCACGTCGTGGAAGCCGGCGTTCGACAGGTGGTAGAAGCCGACGCCGATGCGCACCGAGTCATTGGCGCGATAGGTCGCTTCCAGACCGCTGCGAAACTCGAGGGAACCTCCCAGGTTCTTGCCGTCGCCCCGTTCGTAGTAGCCCGCGCCGAGCTCGGGCACCAGACCCCAGTGCGCGCCGAGCGGAATGAACAGCGCGCCGCCGGCCCACGCGTAGTAGGCGTCTTCCTCGGTGGCCATCCCGCCGATCGACGGGACCAGCGTGATTCCGCTCTTCGATCGCCAGATCTCGAGGCCGGTGAGATGCAGCGTGAAGCCGCCCTCGATCGGCGGGTTGTCGCGGTTCTTGCCGACGTCGTGCTCACCGGCGGTCAGAACCAGCTCGACCGCGCGCGCCGGCGCGCCCGCCAGCAGCGCCAGCAACGGAGCGATCCACAGCACCGTGCCCGGGCGCGCGAGGACGCGCCGCCACCGTTCCTGCTTCGTTCCCACTTGCTGCTCTCCGGTCTCCGCTGCCAGCGGAGCGGCGGGAGTATGGCAGATGAAAGCGCCTTCGCCAGCCCTCGCCTCAGTGGGCGGGAGCGGGTTCGAGACGAATCCGCCGGGTGGTCTCGGCCTCGATGCGATCGCGGCTCCACAGCAGCGGGAAGGTCTCGTCGGTGGCCCACTTGGCGAAGAGATCCTGATAGTGATCGGAGCCAGGCAGGCCCGACTGACCCGGGGTGTTCATCGCCACCGAGCCGTCCCAGGAGCCGACGTCGATCACGACGCGGACGCTCGCGCCCGATCGCTGCCGGAAGTCGGGAGGCTCGTAGGTGGTGGCTCCCGGCGTGTC
>DATAFT010000335.1:0-11085 GCA_036257295.1 Thermoanaerobaculia bacterium | reverse complement strand
ATCCATGCCGCCAAGTCGCAGTGCGCATGCGCGGTCATCGAGTTCCCGCCGGAGGTGGCGCCCGGCGCCGAGGGCAAGGTTGCCGTGCGCTTCGACGCCGCGCTTTCCGGTGGTCCCAGCGCGGTGCCGATCGAGGTGGTGAGCAACGACCCCGACAGCCCGACCCTGCAGCTCACCATCAAGGCCGACATCCGCTACTTCATCGAAGCGCAGCCGGGCTACGTGCGCTACGTGGTGGTCCAGGACTTCGAAGCCGACAGCACGGTGAAGCAGATGATCTGGGCCGTCGACGGCAGCCCGATGCGCATCACCAAGGTGGACTCGCCGTACGACTTCGTCGAGACCTCGTTCCGTGAAGCACGGCCCGACGAGCTGCCGGTGGACGCCGCCGGCAAGCAGCAGTGGCGGCTCGAGACCCGCATCTCGCCCAAGGCTCCGATCGGCCCGCTCAAGGGCTTCCTCACCATTCACGTCGATCACCCCAAGCAGAAGATCGTCAAGCTGCCGATCAACGGCTTCGTGCGGCCGATGTTCGCGGTTACGCCGCCGGCCGCCGACTGGGGCGACCTCACGATCAGCGAGAAGGGTGCCCGAGCTAGCCTCCTGGTCAAGAACTTCGCCAAAGAAGAGGTGGCGGTGACCGGAGCGGAGTCGAGCGTCGCCGGCATCACCACCGCGATCGAGGAGGTCGAGGCCGGACGCCAGTACTTCGTGGTGCTCAACTATGCGCCCGACATGGCGAAGGGAAAGTTCTCGGGCGTGCTGCGGATCAAGACCGAAAGCCCGAAGCAGCCGGTGATCGAGGTGCCGTTGCGCGGGACCATTCTCTGATCGCGTCTCTGGTCGCGCGCGCCGAGCGGCACGTTAAGGCGGCTTACCCCACAGCTCCGACTCGCTCTTGGGCGTAGCCTGCCGGCGACGCCCGCGGCGCTCGATTCCGGCGATGTCGCCGCGGATCGCGGTGAGCACCTCGTCCTGCTTGGCGATGAGCGAGCGGATGCCGGCGAAGCCGAGGTCGACCATGGCGTCGAGCTCCTGACGCGAGAAGCTGCGGCCTTCGGCGGTGCCCTGGACCTCGACCACGCGACCCGATCCGGTCGCCACCAGGTTCAAGTCCACCTGCGCGCGGCTGTCCTCCGAGTAGTCGAGGTCGAGGCGAAGGTCGCCGTCGACGATGCCGATCGACACCGCCGCCAGCGTGTCGATCAGCGGCCAGCGCTCGATATCACCGGCGAGCAGTACCTGCCCGAGCGCTTGCGCCAGCGCGGCGTAGCCGGCGGTGATCGACGCGGTGCGAGTGCCGCCGTCGGCCTGCAGCACGTCGCAGTCGACGGTCACGGTGAAGCCGGGGATCGCCTCCAGGTCGATCACCGCGCGCAGACTGCGGCCGATCAGACGCTGGATCTCGGCGGAGCGACCCGACGGTCGGCCTCGCGTCACTTCGCGCGCCGAGCGCGTCTGCGTGGCGCGCGGCAGCATCGAGTACTCCGCGGTGAGCCAACCGCGCGGGCTCTCCTCCAGGAACTTCGGAACTCTGCGCTCGACCGACGCCGTGGTCAGCACCTTGGTGTCGCCCAGCGTGATCAGAGCCGAGCCCTCGGCGAACTTCATGACGCCGAGCTCGATCGACAGCGGACGCAGCGTGGAGGCGTCGCGATCGAAGCTGCGGGGCGTGGGTGTGGGCATGGTCGTCATTCTAGGCTTCGATCACGTCGACCCGCTCGAGCTCGACTCCGGGACCGAGGATGCGAGCGGCGAACCGTCCGAACTGCGGCCCCGCGTCGGTGACCAACAGTCGATGTCGCGGCGGCGTACCGTCGGCCGCGCGCAGTCCGCCGGCATCGAGGGCGGCGGCGACCTCGGCGGCGATCGACGCCGCGGAATCCACCAGCGTGACCTCGGCGCCAGCGACCCGGTGGAGTACGCCGGCGAGCATCGGGTAGTGCGTGCACCCGAGCACCAGCGTGTCGATGCGCTGGTCGAGCAGCGGCCGCAGGTACCGCTCCGCCACCTCGAGGGCGATCGGGTCGTCCTCCCAACCCTCCTCGACCAGCGGCACGAACAGGGGACAGGCGCCGGTGAAGATCTCGAGTGAGGGGCGCAGGCGCGACAGCGCGCGGGGGTAGACACCCGAGCGGATGGTGGCGTCGGTGGCGATCACGCCGACCCGGCCGCGGCTCACCGCGACCGCGGCGCGCGCGCCCGGCTCGATCACGCCCCAGGTCGGGACTGGTGTGTCGAGTCCCTCGAGGCCGGTCGCCGACGCCGTGTTGCACGCGATCACCACCGCCTTGACGCCCTGCTCGAGCAGGAACGCGACGTTGCGCCGCGTGTAGCGGGCGACGGTGTCGGGCGACTTGGTGCCGTAGGGAAGGCGTGCGGTGTCGCCGAGATAGAGCAACGCCTCCTCGGGCATCGCCTCGAGCAGCGCGCGCGCGACGGTGAGACCGCCGATGCCGGAGTCGAAGACGCCGATCGGTTGGCTGTTCACGAGGTGGCGAGATCCGGCGCCGGCAGCAACGGCCGCGAGGTGTCGATGTGGCCGCCGAACGTGCGCGGCTGGCGCCCGTTCCACAGCACCACCACCGAGCGCGCGCCGGGCACGTTCTGCACCACGCTGTTGACCAGACTGTAGAGAGTGAGGAGCTCGACGGTCGACCCGTTGAACGGAGGCGTGGGATTGCCGGTGGAGACCAGATCGACGTAGGCGACACCGTCGCCGGTGACGTGCACCTCGCCGGCGGTGACGCCCTCGGGAAAGGGCCGGAAGCTCTTCTCGGAGCGCGGCCCTTCGAGCAGCGCCTGCACCACGTGCGCCGCCAGGCGAGACGGATCGGCAGAGCCGTCGACGTCGCGCTGCTCCCGCGCCAGGCGGCCGCCCGGTCCGGGGAAGTAGAGCTCGACGGTCACCGGCTGGGAAGGACCGCTCGCGGCTGCCCCACCGCCGTCCTCGACCTTGGTCGAGGTTGCCGGGCCGCGCGCTCGGTCCCGGCTCAGCGCCACCACCAGCGCCGCGACACCCAGGAGCGCAGCGGCGGCGACGAGGAGCCACGCCGCGCGCGGGGTCATTCCTGGCCCGTCCCCGGTGGGGGCGGTGGGGGCTGGACCACGGCCGCGCTCTCGGTTCCACCGTCCACCATCGACTTGAAGCGGACGACGGCGCGCACCACGGCGTCGAGCAGGTCGGCGCGATAGGCGGGATCGAGGAGACGCTCTTCTTCCTTGGAGTTGGTGATGAAGCCGAGCTCGACCAGCACCGCAGGCATGGTGGCGCCCACCAGCACCGCGAAGGGGGCTTGACGCACGCCGCGATCGGTGAGGCCGAGCGTCGTGTTGAGCTCCTGCTGGATGAGTTGGGCGAGGCTCTGACTGGCCGCCAGGTGCTGGCTCTGCGCCAGGTCCCAGAGCAGGAGCTGGAGGCCGGCGTCGGCGGTGCCGCCGTCGGCATTCACCCCCGCGGCGCCGCGGTTCTCGGACTCGGCCACCTGGAGCGCCCGCGCGTCGGTCGCCCTGGGCGACAGAAAGTAGGTCTCGGCCCCGTGCGCCGACGACTCGGGAGAGGCGTTGAGGTGGATCGAGATGAAGAGGTCGCCCTTGGTCTGATTGGCGAGCGCGGTCCGCGTGTCGAGCGGCAGATCGGCGTCCTCGTTGCGCGTCAACACCACCTGGACGGCGAGGCGCTCTTCGAGCTTGCGCTTGAGCGCCTTGGCCAGGATCAAGGTGAGCTCTTTCTCCTCGGTGCCGGCGGGACCGATGGCGCCGCGCTCGACGCCGCCATGGCCCGGATCGAGCACGATGGTGCGCAGACCCGGTGTCTCGAAGCTGGGGTCGACATCCGGCAGGGTCGCGCCGCCGTCGACGGTGAGCGGGGGCGCGGCCGAGCTCGAGATGTCGATCACGAGACGCAGGCCGCCCGCGTTCTGTCCGGCGCCGGCGGGCAGTACGTAGGGGTCGGCGGCGGCGGCGCCGGAGGCGAGGACGAGACGGACGAGATGCTCGCTGGTCTCGACGCGATCGAGCAGCGATTGTCGCGGCGGCTTTGGATCGCGCAGCAGGCGCACGCGATCGAGTGGGATGGTCACGTCGACCACCGGACCGCGCGACGCCACCTGGTACTTCGCCGCTCGATCGAACTGGAGCACCACGGTGGTGACGCCCTGGATATGCACCACCTGGACGTCGAGCGCGACCTCGCGAGCGTGGCGGCTCTTGATTTCGAGCAGCCGCTCGTCGGGGAACCATCGCAGGTCCAAGCCGAGCAGCTCACCGAAGCTCTGTTCGAGCGCCTCGAACGGTACCCAGAGCCCGGCACCCGAGGTGAAGGGCACCTGGCGCAGCGTCACGATCGAGCGGCCCACCGTCATCGCCTGTGTGCTGGGTCCGAGCACGACGTCGGTCTCGGCGATGCGCAGGCGATAGCTCCTCTCGAGCGGCACGACGTCGAGACTGGCGCCGAGCCGCGCCACGATCGGCTGGAGCAGGAACAGCGGTCCGGCGGTACCCAGCGTCGCCGGCAGCGGCTCGCGCACGCCGTCGACGTCGAGCTGCGCCATGAAGGTCGCCGGCTCTGCGCCCGCGGGCCGTTCCTGGGCGCCGATGGGTAGGAAGGAAAGGATGGAGGCGGAGGCCGCCAAAGCGACCGCGCAGGCGATTCGCACGGACGGGCAGGATACACCCGGTCCGTGCGCCGGAGTCGGCGCCCGCTCGGACCGTCGATGGCTCCCGCCGAAACTGGCTGCGCCCCATCCACCATCCACCACCGCACCGCCGCGGTCGCGGCGCGCGGGCAAGCGAATAAACCAAGTACTTCAGGCTATTTATGCGAAGGCCGCGGGGCAGCGCCATCGCCGACCTCTCGGTCGCGGCGCCGGGCGTCTGCTTCGGCGAAAAGGCGGCGCGCTCGTCACGCTCGAGCTCGACGGTGTCGGGATACTCAGGGGAGCCGCGAGCGTTACCAGCATCTCTCGATCATCCTCCCGCACCCCGGCGGCACCGTGCCCTTCGTGGCCTGGCGCCTCGGGCTGGGAAAGGCTGCCATCGAGCGTGACAACGCGCTCGCGTTGTTCCCGCTGCTGCGCCACCGTCCGCGCCCGGCTACTTCGGGCGGTCGGGTTCGCCTATCGGTTCTGATGCGTCGCTCGGCTGCGCTGCTGTAGCATCGCCGTATCCTGGAGGCAGGGTCCAAAGGGGAGGATGACAATGAATCGAATGCGAGTGCTCGCCTGGGTGTTGACGTTCGCCGCGATCCCGGTCGTGAGCCAGCGGGCGGAAGCAACGGTGCTCACGCAGAAGTGCGACTTCATGCTCGAACAGTGGTGCGACATCAATCAGACCGACGGCGCGGTCACGATCCATCGCGCGCGGGTGACCACCACCGAGGCCGGGATCCGGTCGATCAGCGCGAACAACGTGCTCAACGACGAGTATCTGAAGCGGATCTCGGTCCAGATCGAGTACACCAACGAAGGCGGCCGCAAGTACAAGTCCTTCGTCAAGGTGCACTGGCACGACAGCGACGGCGAGGCGATCGACGGCTTCGGCGACGAGGAAGGTCTCGAGGCCAACAAGGCGCGCGGCATGATCAAGCGGTCGATCGGCGCCCTCACGTACGGCCTCGTCAAGGCGAAGACGCTGGTGATCGAAGTCAACGTGAACCCCTGAGCGCCTGGTCCCGCCGCAGTTTCCTGGCGGGAGCCCTGGGTCTGACGGCGGGAGCTGGCGCGGTCCGGCTCGCGCGCGCCGAAGGGGCCCGCCTCCCCAACGTCCTCTGGTTGGTGAGCGAGGACAACAATCCGTGGATCGGCGCTTATGGCGATCGCCTGGCGCGGACCCCTCACCTCGACGCGCTGGCGCGGCGCGGCCTGCTTTACCGCCACGCCTGGAGCGCGGCGCCCGTGTGCGCGCCGTCGCGCTTCGCGATCCTGACCGTCGTTCACCCTGAAAGCTGCGCGCCGGCCAATCACATGCGCGCGGTGGCCAAGCTCGACGGCGAGCTGCGCACCTACCCCGAGCTGCTGCGCGACGCGGGCTACTACTGCACGAACAACTCCAAGACCGACTACTTCTCTCGCGAGCCGGCTCCTGGCGGGCTCGCGAGTGGCCGCCGTCGCGCCAGGCGCGACAAGAACTGCGACGTCGATCCGGCCGCGATCTGGAGCGAGAGCGGCGCGAGCGCGCACTGGAGGAACCGTCCCTCGGGCGCTCCGTTCATGGCGGTGTTCAACCTCGGGACCACTCACGAGTCGTTTCTCTTCGAACCGGTGGCGGGCGCCGTCGCTCCCGCTGAGGTGCGCGTTCCGGCCTACCTCCCGGATACCCCCGAGATCCGCCAGGACTTCGCGACCTACTACAACCTGATCGAGCGGATGGACGCCGAAGTCGGCGCGCGCTTGAAGGAGCTCGATGACGCCGGCATCGCCGACGACACCGTCGTCTTCTACTATTCGGACAACGGCGGCGCGCTGCCACGCACCAAGCGCTACTGCTACGACCAGGGGCTCCACTGCGCGTTGGTGGTGTCGGTTCCGCCGCGGTGGGCGCATCTGGCGCCGGCGTCGATGGGGAGCGTGGTCGAGACGCCCACGAGTCTCGTCGACCTCGCTCCCACGCTGCTCTCGATCGCGGGCGTCGACGCTCCGCCCGAGATGCAGGGCGTGGCCTTCCTCGGTCGACGCGTCGGCCCACCACGCCGCTACGTGTTCGGCATGCGCAATCGTATGGACGAGCGGTACGGACTTCGTGCGTGCGGCGAGCGACGGCCGGTTCCACTACCTCAGGAACTACACGCCGCACCGGGTGTTCCAGCACGGCGCGTTCGAGTGGCTGGCCAAGGGCTATCAGAGCTGGGAGCGCGAGTACCTCGCGGGTCGTCTCGACGCAGTGCAGCTCCGCTTCTTCGCTGGCCGCCGACCGTTCGAGGAGCTGTATGACCTGTACCGCGATCCCGATCAGGTCAGAAACCTCGCCGCCGACCCGGCAATGGCGCGTCAGCTCGATGCGATGCGCGGCGAGCTCGACCGCCACCTGCTCGCGATCAACGACAACGGCTTCATCCCCGAGGGCATGGAGATCGAAGGCTGGCGCGAGAGCAGGGACCGCGCCGCCTATCCGCTCGAGCGAGTGATGGAACTCGCGGCGGCGGCGGCCGCTCGCGATCCTGCCAACCTCGCGTCCCTGATCGGGCAGCTCGACGACCCGAACGCAGTTATCCGCCACTGGGCGATCCTCGGCATCCTGATGCTGGGCGAGGCCGGACTCCAAGCCCGCGATCGATTGGCGGTGTCGATGCGCGACGATCCGCTGGTGCAGAACCGCGTCGCGGCCGCCGAGGCGGTCGCGCGGCTCGCTCCGTCGCCCGAAGCGGTGACGATCCTCGCCGATCTCCTCGATCAGGCGCCGCTGCTGCCGGTGCGGCTCCAGGCGATCAACGCGCTCACGTTCCTCGGCGAGCAGGCGAGGACCGCGTTGGCCGCGATCGAGCGCGCGGCGGCCGGCGAGCAGGAGCTCCTCCGCAGCGCCGGCCGCTACCTGTCAGCGGTGCTGACCGGTCGCTACGATCCGACGTTCCCGGTGGTCGATCTCGACTGGTTGCGCACGAAGCACGCGGGTGGGTGAAGTGCCTGCGAAACGCTCGGTGGCGTGTCCGCCTCGTGGAGGCCGAGGACGACTATCTCTTGTCGGGCAGCGCGAACACGTAGAGCGCTTGACCAGTCCTGGGGACTCGGATCTCGGGCGCTAGCGCCGCCGCCGCGAGGCGCGGGCTGCCCCCGCCGAGCCCTGTCGTCACCGCTACGTACTGTTTGTCGTCGACGCTGAACGAGATCGGGAAGCCCTGCACCGATGTGGAGAGACGTGTCTGCCACAGGATCTTTCCGGTCCGTACGTCGACCGCCTTGAAGGATCGATCGAGGTCGCCGACGAACGCGACGCCGCCGGCCGTGGACAGCACCGCGGTCATGAACGGCGCGCGCTGCTGCAGCGACCAGGTCTCCTCCATGCTGTTCACGTCGAACGCGGCGAGCTTGCCCAGGTTGCCGTCGGTGCCAGGCATCTCGTAGAAGCGCCGGTCGGCGCCGCCGCTGCCGCCGTCGCCGCCGCCGGCTCTCTGCTCGATCTTCTGCGCGCGAATCGCGAAGCAACTCTGGCTGAGCGGGATGATCAACTGGTTGGTCGCGCGATGATGACTCATCGCATGCCAGTTGTGACCGCCCTGCGTGCTCGGGCAGCCCTCTATCCACTGACCGATCTCGTGGTCGATGATGTCCTGCCGATACGTCGGTGTCCCGGTCTGCGGATCGAACTTCTCCCACACGTTCTGGAAGACGGTCTCCTTGTGGCCGAGATACTTGCCCGTCCTGCGATCGAGCTTCCACAACACGCCGTCCTTGCCCGCAGTGAACACCAGGCTCTGTCCGTCCGAATCGACGAGCACGCGTTCGAACACCACATCGAGGTCGAGCGCTTCGCCGGGCGCGTGCGAGTAGTACCACGCGAGCTTGCCGGTATCGACGTCGAGCGCCACTGTGGAGCTGGTGTAGAGGGCCTTGTCGAGCGTGTTCATCCCGCGGCTGGCGGGCATCCACGGCTTGGCCTGAGCCGTGCCCCAGTAGGTGAGGTTCAGATCCGCATCGTAGCTGCCGGTAATCCAGGTCTCGCCGCCGGCGCGGAACAGGTTGGTGAGACTGCCCCACGAATTGCCGCCAGGTTCGCCTTCACGCGCGATGGTATGGAAACGCCAGAGCTGCGCGCCGGTCTGCGCGTCGTAGGCGCTGATGAAGCACTTCTGCTCGATGTACTGCTGACAGCCGCCCATGCCCTGGATCACTTTGCCCTTGGCCACCATCGGACCACTGGAGTTGCCGTGGCCGTCCGGCATCGGCACGTCCCACGCGATCTTGCCGGTCTTCGCGTCGAGCGCGACGAGGTGCGCGTTCGTCGCCGCGACATAGAGCTTGTCGTCATACAACGTCATGCCACGCCTCGCGATGTCCTCGCCGAGACGATGCTCCCAGATCAGCTTGCCGGTCTTGCCATCGAGAGCCTGGATTATTCCGCCGGTGTTGTTGAGGAAGATCGTGCCGTTGCGCGCCAGTGGCGACGGCTGGTTGATTCCGTCTTCCGCCATCCGCGCCATCCACACGAGTTGCAGATCCTGCGCGTTGTCGCGCGTGATCTGCGTCAGCGGGCTGTAACTCGAGGCGAACTGATCGCGGCGAATGGTCAGCCAGTCGCCCGGCGGCGGGTCGCGCAGCATCTCGTCGGTGACCGGCGCGAAGTTCTCGACTTCGCCGGACACCGTGAGGCCAATGAACGGCGCCTGCGCGGGTGCGGCCGCCGCGCCTGCGGCCGCCGCGGGTCCTTGCGCGGGTGCGCCAATCACCGCCGACGTCGCGGCCGTCAGTGGCTGCGTGCCCGGCGTCAGCCCATTCGACTGCAGGATGAACGCGACGATGTTCGCGTAGGTGTCAACCGGCAGGGCTCCCGGCGTGTCCGTCGGCATCGTCGTTTGAGTGAGGCTGAAGAGATCGCGCGTGCTGCGCGTGGCCCAGCCGCCGATGAACGCGGAGCCGGCGAGCGCCGGGTAGCCCATGAGATCCGCACCGTGGCAACCGGCGCAGTTCGTCTGGTAGGCGGCGCGGCCTGCGTTCGCCTGTTCCGCGGTAAACGGTCCAGGCGTCGATGGCTGATGGCAGGTGGCGAGCAGGACGCTGGACGCGAGAAGCGCGGCCAACGCGAAGAAGATCGGTTTCGTCGAACCGCTCAATGCCGTACTCGTTGCAAGGATGCGCGAAAGAGTAGCCGACTGAAGGCGTACGCGAGACGCCGATCGCCGTACCCATTGCGAACCCAGAGCTGCCGATCACATCCGCGACACTGGCGGGGGCGATATCGGGCAGTGTAAGTGCTTGTATCTTGAGAAGTTGCCGCCTGGTACCGCATAGGGGATTCGAACCCCTGTTACCGCCGTGAGAGGGCGGCGTCCTAGACCCCTAGACGAATGCGGCCTGCGACGAACCGAGGACGAAAATTAACACAGCCCACGGCGGCGCTTCAACATGCGAAGGCGCTCAACCCCGGCCGACGCCGCCCTTCGGGTCGGGCCGCTCGGGGCGCTCGCCTTTGTCCTCTTCCTTGTCCTGGCGCTGCTCGTGCTTCGCCTTCCCACCCTCCGAGGCCCGATCGAGGAACCCGGGCATGATCGCCTTGAAGAACGCGTTCTCGATCAGATTCACCACCACCTGCAGATTGCTCGCGTCGGGGTTGGAGACGTCGCCCGCGAGATCGGCGATGGTGACGACCTCCTCGCGCGGCTGGTTCTCGAGCAGGTGCGCGAGGCCGCCGGCGATCTTCTCCCAGAGCTTGTGGAAGACCCCTTCCTTCTGGTCCTGCTCGCGGTCGTAGACGTCGACGTCCTGGAACAGCGGCTTGACGTAGCCGTCGATCTTGCCATCGGCGATGCGCAGCTCGGAGAAGAAGGAGAAGGTGCCGTCGACCACGTCGACCTTGGCGTAGGCGCGCAGCAGGTCGTTCATCGACTCCAGGCGCGTGCCGCGGATGGCGACCGCGAGGTCGAGGTCGGGACCGTCGAGATCGCGGCGGAAGAGGCCGCGCACCACGGTCTCGCCGCTGCCCATGAACAGCCCGCGCCCCTCGAGCGTCGACGGGTCGGCGCCGGCGCGGTTGCTCCATCCGCCGATCGTGAGGTCGGTGTCGGTCACGAAGACTCGGTAGTCGGGGTCGCGGGCGCGGTTGATGAACCCGAGCTCGCTATCGACCAGCTTCAACTGCCTCACGTCGACCTGTGTGTCCGGGTTGCGCGTCGCATCGGTGACCGCCTTGACCGCGCGGGCGGTGAGCTCGGGATCGCTCACGTAGTCGATGCGCACGCCCTCGATCACCGCCTCCTCGACCTCGACGCGCTTTACCTTCGGTGTGTACTCCAGATCGCCGTGGGCCGAGATCGCTCCCGAGCTGACGGTGACCTGATAGCTCTCGATGATCGGCTGCAGCCGGTCGAGCGGCACGCGCTTGAAGCTGAACTCACCGACGGTCGCCATGTGAGGTTTGGCGAGGAAGTCGGCGCGG
>DATAFT010000303.1:0-3420 GCA_036257295.1 Thermoanaerobaculia bacterium | reverse complement strand
CGATCTGCGCGAAGGGATCTACGCCTGGCTCCTCGGCCCCAGCTACGAGACGCCGGCCGAGATCCGAATGCTCGGCCGCATGGGGGCGACGCTGGTCGGCATGTCCACCGTGCCGGAGATAATCGCGCTGCGCCAGCTCGGCGTCACCTGCGCGGCGTTCTCGCTGGTCACCAACCTCGCTGCCGGCATGGCGCCGACTCTTCCGTCGCACGAGGAAGTGATGGCCGAAGGTGAGCGCGCCGCCAGCTACTTCGGCGGGCTCTTGCGCCGCCTGGTCGCTCACCCCGACTTGCTGGCCCGCCGGCGAGGTAACGTTGCCGCATGACCGCGAACGCGTCGTCGCCCATCCTCGCGCCCGAGATTCTCATCTCCGCCGAGCGGCTGCAGCAGCGCATCGCCGAGCTCGCCGCCCAGATCGATCGCGACTACGCCACCAGTGAGCGGCTGGTCTGCATCGGCGTGCTCAAGGGTGCCGTCTTCTTCCTCACCGACCTGCTCAAGCGCCTGCGGGTGCCGGTCGCGGTCGACTTCTTCCAGGTCTCGAGCTACCGCGCTTCGACCACGCCGGGAGAGCTGCGCGTGCGCACGGACATCGACCTGCCGGTGCGCGACCAGGACGTACTCATCGTCGAGGACATCGTCGATACCGGCTACACCCTGCGCACCATCCTCGACATGTTCCGCTTCCGCGGCGCGCGCACCGTCAAGCTGTGCGCGCTGCTCGACAAGCGGGAGCGCCGCGAGGTCGACGTCACCGTGGACTACTGCGGCTTCGAAATCGAGGATCGGTTCGTGGTCGGCTACGGCCTCGACTTCGACGAGCGATATCGCAACCTGCCCTACATCGGCTATCTGCAGTCGACCACGGGAGCCAACGGATGAAGATCCATCACACCGAGCTAGCGCCCAAGGCGGTGGGGCCCTACTCGCAGGCGATCAGTCTCGACGGTTGGCTCTTCACCAGCGGACAGGTGGGCCTCGACCCCTCCACCGGCAAGCTGGTAGCGGGCGGCTTCGAGCCCCAGGCGCGCCAGGTGCTCGCCAACCTGCGCTCGATCCTGCGCAACGCCGGCGTCGACTTCGATCGGGTGGTGAAAACGACGGTCTTCCTCGCCGACCTCGGCGACTTCGGCAAGCTCAACGCGATCTATGGCGAGGCGATGGGCGACCACCGTCCGGCTCGCACCACGGTTCAGGTGGCGGCGCTGCCGATCGGCGCCGCGATCGAGATCGATATGGTGGCGCGCCTACAACCCGGCGGCCTCTGAGTCGCGGGAGCGCGCGCTCCGCTCCGCCCCACCCCAAACCCCCTTCAAAGCTTAGCTTGGCTCCGCGCGCGCCCCGCGCCTCTTGACGGCCGCCTGGCCGGTGGCGACGAGTGGGACGGCGTTAGCCGGCAGCCGACGACCTCGACACACCACCACTCAGCACGCGCGCGATCTTGCGCGCCGCCTCCAGCACCTGCGCTCTGCTGACGTCGCGATGAGTTACGAAGCGGATGCGCTCGCCCACCAGCGGCACCGCGAGCACACCTTCCGCGGCGAGCGATCGGATGAGATCGGCCGGCGCCGTGCCCGCTACTTGGCAGATCAGGATGTTCGTCTGCGGCCCCGGCTCGACCACCTCGATGCCAGGCAGGGCCGACAGCTCCGCTGCGAGCAGCGCCGCGTTGCGATGATCCTCCTCGAGCTCGCGCGGCCCGTCGTGCAACGCGACCAGGCCGGCGGCGGCGAGCACGCCGACCTGCCGCATGCCGCCGCCGAGCATCTTGCGCACCCGCCGCGCCTCGACGATGAAGTCGCGACCGCCGCACAGGAGCGAACCGACCGGCGCCCCCAGTCCCTTCGACAGGCAGAACATCACTGAGTCGAACCCACCGGTGAGGCGATCGGGCGTGGTGCCCAACGCGGCGGCCGCGTTCCAGATCCTTGCGCCATCGAGATGGAGACGCAGGCCGCGCCGCTGCGCCACCGCGACCAGACGCTCGACGCGCTCGGGCGGATAGACGGTGCCACCCGCGA
This sequence comes from Thermoanaerobaculia bacterium, assembly GCA_036257295.1. Taxonomy (GTDB): domain Bacteria; phylum Acidobacteriota; class Thermoanaerobaculia; order Multivoradales; family Multivoraceae; genus DATAFT01. The sequence goes on along the minus strand of DATAFT010000303.1, from coordinate 1,399 downwards.
GGTTGTGCGTGTTCTCGACCACCAGCGCCGCGCTGCGCGACTGATACGGGATGTCGCGCACGATCGCGGCCTCGACCGTCTCGGCCTCGAGCAAGCCGTGCTTCGATGGCAGCGGCTTCACCTGCGCGCCCGACAGCGCGGCCAGTGCGCCCATCTCGTAGTGGAGGACGTGGCTCGACGCCTCGACCAGGATCTCGTCGCCGGGTCGGGTGTGGAGATGGAGGGCGATCTGGTTGCCCATGGTGCCAGACGGCACGAACACCGCGGCCTCCTTCGCCATCGCCGCGGCCGCTTCCTCTTCGAGCCGGCGAACGGTGGGGTCTTCGCCGAAGACGTCGTCGCCAACCTCGGCCTCGGCCATGGCGCGGCGCATGTCCGGAGTCGGCCGAGTGACGGTGTCGGAGCGCAGGTCGATGAGTTCCATGGCGAAATGCTACGGCATGGCGGGAGCGACGTATTCGCCCAGCCACTCCTCGACCGTGGGCGACGATCCAGCGCGCGACCATTCGTCGACGATCGCGGCTACGCCGCTCGGGCGCAACGCTTCGACGATCTCGAGGTTGCCCTCGGCGGCCAGCGCCCGCACCTCGACGGCGTTGTCCTCCACCCAGCGCGACGCGCGGAAGAGCTCCTGTGCCTGCACCTCGCCGCGACCGAGACGACCCCAGAGCTCGCCGGCCAGTGCCAACAGCTCGGCGATAGCGGCGTTGCGCGCTCTGCGATCGCAGTCGCTGCCGCGCCGCCGAAAGAACACGTCGAGCCCGTGACCTGAGGCGACGCCGGCGAATCGCCGTTCGCTCGCGGCGCGGCCGTGGAACAGCCGGGAGTAGAGATCCTCCCCGCTCTCGTCACCGGCGAGCTCACGTCGCTCGGCGGGGCCGAGCTCGAGCACCAGGGCTTGCACGCAGGCGGCGCCCGCCGCACGCAGCCGCCGGCAACCTTCGTTCCACAGCGTTTCGTCGTCGGTGAGCGCGGCCACCAGCGGCCACACCACGACACTCTGCCGAGGGACGGCGTCGAGCGCGTCCAAACGCCGCGCCAACAATGGCTCGAGCAAATCGATCACGATCGCTTCGGGTGGTGCGACGGCCGGCGCCAACGTCTCACCCACCGCGAGGTGGACCAGCATCGGCACGCCCTGCCGCTGCAGCGAATCGATCAGCGCATCGCGCGCGGCCGCGAGCTCGGACTCGACCGGCGGCACGTAGAGCAGGCCTCCCTCGACCTCGACGGCGCCGGCGTCGGGTATCGATCCAGCCTCACGCCCGCGCCTCATGCCGCCGCGCGCGAGATCGAGCGAGCGCCGTTCGCACCCCGGCCAGTCGCGAAACGCCCGCCGTATCCACAGCCGCCCCACTTCGGCTCGATAGGTGCGCGTCGGCGCGTTTCGGGTCTCCAC
>DATAFT010000273.1:0-7600 GCA_036257295.1 Thermoanaerobaculia bacterium | reverse complement strand
CCCAGTCGGCTGCCGCTCAAGTTCGGGGTCTTCTTCTTCGACTACGACCTCGACGGTCGCCTCGACCTGCTGCACGCGAACGGCCATCTCGAGGAAGAGATCGCGACCGTGGATCCCAGTCAGCGCTACCGCCAGCCGATGCAGCTCTTCTGGAACGCGGGCGAGGGAGCGATGGTGCCGGTGGCCGAATCCGCGCTCGGCGACCTCGCTCATCCGCTGGTGGGCCGCGCCGCCGCGTACGGCGATCTCGACGGCGACGGCGATCTCGACGTGGTGGCGACGCAGGCCGGCGATCGTGCCGTGGTTCTGCGCAACGGCCAGTCGCTCGGCCACCACTGGCTGCGCGTGAAGCTGCGCGGCAACGGGATGACGGTCTCGCGCGACGCCATCGGCGCCGAGGTCTCTCTCGCGAGCGACGCCGGCGTGCAGCGCCGCAGCGTGTCGCCGTCGCGCAGCTATCAGTCGCAGGTCGAGCTGCCGGTCACGTTCGGGCTGGGCTCGACCGATCGCGTGGAGGCGATCGACGTGACCTGGCCGGATGGATCGAAGAGTCGCGTCACGGTGGGCGCGGTCGATCGCCTGATCGTCGTCGATCAACTGCGAGCAGACGCGCTCTAGCGCGCAACGATCGCGGAGACGCGGAAGGTTCAGGGACGGCGGAAGATCAACGCGTAGTTGCGAGAGCTCCAGTCGTCGATGCTGCGCTCGAGCACGAACCCGACCGCTTCGAGCTCCCCGGCGACGACAAAGGAAGGCACGCCGTGACCGCCGCGGTTCTCCGGCACGCCCTCGACCGGAGCGAGCAGCGTGAAGAGCCAGCTCGGCTCGAAGTCGATGACGACTAGGCGCCCGCCCGGCTCGATCGCTTCGTGAAGGCCGCGATCGATCGCCTCCGGGTCGGTGAGGTGGTGATAGACGCCGCGCAGGTAGATCCCCTCGCAACAGCCGGGCGCAAGGCCGGTCGAGGCGGCGGCGCTCGCGATCGCGGTGACGTTGCGCAAGCCCTCGCGCTCGGCCGCGGCGCGGATCCGGCGCACGAGATCGGCGTCGATCTCGGTGGCGAAGACGTGGCCGTCGTCGCCCACCCGGCGCGCGAGAGCGAGAGCGAAGGAGCCCTTGCCGGCGCCGACGTCGGCGATGCGCGACCCGGGCCCGAGGCGCAGGTCGCGCGCCAGCCGCTCGATCTCGGCCGCCTCGGCGCGCCGCTGCCAGAGGACGAACGCGCCGCCTCCGGCGAGGAGGATCAGGCCGGCGACCGCGAGGGCGCGCAGGAAGGTCATCGAACCGAGAGACGAGACCTGGGGACGCCTGGTTTCAGGGGCTGGTGGGCGGTGCGGTGGCCGGCGCGGCCGCGGGCGTCGCCACCGGAGCCGGGATCGATCCACCCGACTCGATGCGCCCCCACATGTGGCCACCGAACTGGCCGTGCTTCCAGGTGCCGGCGTACAGCCCGTCGTAGAGCAGCACCCGCGCGGTGAACGTGCCGAGACCCTCGACCGTCTGCTCGGTCATGGTGATCATCGGCGTGTCACCCGCCCACTCGATCGTCACCGGCACCGGCATGGTGTGCTGCTGAGTGCCGTAGCTCATGCTGACGTTGAAGACCCAGCGACCCTGGGCGTCGCGCTCGAGCCGGGACACCGCGTACTGCTCGGCCTGCGGCGCGCGACTCACGCCGTCCACGCCCACCACGGTGAACTGCCCCACCAGTCGCGCTCCCTCGAGCAAGACCTGGAGCTTCTGTTCGCGCTCGGCCGGGTCGGTCTGCGCCGACGCCGCCCCCGTCCCGACCGACCAATCGACCGCGAACATTGCGAGCACCGCGAGCGAAGCGAGCACTGGCTTTGGCTTCATGCGACGATCTTAGATCAGCGGCTTGCCGGTGCGGTTCCCGAGCCGGATCGAGGCCCGCGAGTCGCCGTAGCGGACGCGTGTTACACTCCACCCTTGCGGTAGAGGGGGTCCGCCGCGGTCGAGAGGCCGCTGTTTATGGGTAGTGATTCTTCTCTACAGGGGCAGGGCCCCAGACCAATCGAGACGCCGCGCCAGGCAATGCAGGCGCGGCAGCCGGAAGTGCCGCCAGGCCTTTCCGTTGCAGCGGCCGCTGCTCATTTGGCATCCTCTGCTCAGTTGGCGCCAATCGTAAGCGTTTCACCCGAACTGCAGCTGGAAATCGAGCGACTGCGCGCCGAGCGCGACGCTCTCGCCGCCGAGCTCCAGATCGAGCGCGCCGAGCGCGTGCGAGCGGAGGAGCGCCTCCGCTTGTTCGAGCGCGAGAAGCTCGAACAGATGCGCGCCGGGGCCGCCAGCCGCGAAAAGCTCGCCTCCGAGCTGGAAGAAGCGCGGCTGCGCGCTATGCGCGCCGAGGCTCGACAGGCCGCCCTCGACGCCGACCTGCGGCTCTCCGAGATCGCCGATCGACGCCGGGGCTGGCCGGGTGCCGAGCCCGATCGCGATCCGGGCGCCGGCGCGATCGCGGAGCGGGACGCCGACGCGCCGAGCATGGAGGATGGCGAGCCGGCGCCGCCGCCCGCAGAGTCGCACCCGCGACGTCTCGGATCCGAGGCGTCGATGCGGGGAGGCACCTCGAAGTACAGCCTGTTGTCGCGTGGCGGTGCGGCCGCTCGCGAGCCCGCGCCAGCCGCGCGAGCCGCGCGCGCTGATGCGGATGCCGCCAGTGAACGGATGGCTCGCGAAGCCATCCGTTCCGAGCGCCCCGCCACCAGCCCGGACCCCAGCGCTTCGCCCGGGCGACTGCGAATGAGCGAGGTGCCCGAGCCGCGCTGGCCGTCGCAAGGTGCGAGTCCGACGCCGCCTCGCGAGGAGTGGGGCCCGGGAGCGCGGACGCCACCGTCGCGGACCAGTGCTCCGCCCGGGGCGAGAGCTGGCGCGGGCGCCCAGGGCGGCGCCGCCGCCGGACGGCCGTCGATCGATCGCGCGCAGCTCGAGATGCGCCTCGCCGCTGGGCAGATCATCGAGACCACCGACCGCTTCCGTCAGTTCCAGCCGGTGGCCCAGAGCCACATCAAGATCTGTGACCTGCTCGCGAGTGCGCGCACTCTCGACGCCATCGACAAGCTCGCGGCCGGCGAGGTCGCCCGATCCGAGATCATCAGCATCCTCACGCTCTTCTTCGAGCGCTCGTTCCTGGTCTTCAAGCAAGAGTAGCGGGCCGCATGGTGACTACGCGCATGGTGTCTACCATGCGCTCCGTCGCTGATCATTTTGGCGCCGCGGACGGCGCGTGCGCTCGGGTGCGTATACTGCGCGCCGGTGCCCGGGTGCGCTCTCCGATCTCGATCACTCACAATCGCGCGGTCGCTCTGCTCGGCTTGGCCGTCGCGCTGGTCGTGCCCGGACTAGCGCGACCCGAATCGCTCGAGCCGCCGTCGACCGGCGGCATGATCGCGCTCCACCGCCTGCTGTCGCGACTCGACGCGCATCGCCGCGTGTTGGTCGTCGGCGCTCATCCCGACGACGAGGACACTGCGCTGCTCGCGCTGGTGGCGCGCGGCATGGGCGGCGAAGCCGCCTACCTCTCTCTCTCGCGCGGAGAGGGCGGGCAGAACCTGATCGGTCCCGAGCTCGGCGAGGAGCTCGGTCTCATTCGCACCCAGGAGTTGCTGGCGGCGCGCGGGGTCGACGGCGCTCGTCAGTTCTTCACCCGCGCCTTCGACTTCGGTTACACGCGCTCGCTCGACGAGACCCTCGAGAAGTGGCCGAAGGAGGCGATCCTCGAGGACACCGTGCGCGTCGTGCGCCGGTTCAAGCCCCAGATCATCGTCTCGATCTTCCCGACCACGGCGGACGCGGGGCACGGCCAGCACCAGGAAGCCGGGGTGGTCGCGCACGAAGTGTTCACGGCCTCGGTCGATGCGGCGCGATTCGCGGCGGAGGAGGGTCTGCCGCCATGGCGCGCCTCGGCGCTCTATCGATCGACGTTCTTCCGTCCGACCGCCGACAGCCTGACGCTAGCCACCGGCACCATCGACCCGGCCAGCGGGAAGACCTACTTCCAGCTCGCGATGGCGTCTCGCAGCATGCACCGCTCGCAGGACATGGGCGTGCTGCAGGACACCGGGCCGCGCGCGACGCGAGTGGAGTGGGTTGCCGGAGTGCGGCCCGACACTCCGGCGGGCGAGGGCGCTGCCGCGACCGCGAGCGGCGGCGGCTCCGGCGGCAACCCGTTCCAGCAGCCTGGCCCCGGCACGCAGAAGGCCACAGTGCCACACGGCGATCTCTTCGCCGGCGTCGACACTCGGCTGCGAGCGATCGCGGACGCGCTCGACTCCGGCCCGGAGCGCGACGCGCTCGTCAGCTCGCTCGATCGAGTCTCGAGTGACGTGACCGCGCTGCGTGGCGAGCTCGCGGCGAGCCATCTCGACGCGGCCGTCCCCCGTCTGCGCGAAGTCGTCGGGCTGCTCGAAGCGGCATCGCGACGATTGGCATCGGCGCCGATCGCCGAGGAGCAGCGGACGGTGGCGGGCGACCTGGTCGCCGAGAAGCACGAGCTGGCGCGCGAGGCGCTGGCGATCGCGGCGGGTTGGGTCCTCGACGCCTACACCGAGGCGCCCGCAATCACTCCGGGTGAGACGGTGACGGTGCGCGCCACCTTCTACAACGGCGGCTCGAGCGCGGTGCGGGTAGCGCCGGCGTTGCACTCGGTCGAGCGGGACTGGCCCGCCGCCGCGGGCGAAGCGCGCGAGGTGGCGGCCGGCGCGCTCGAGAGCTGGGAGGTGGCGATTCGCGTTCCGACCGCCGCCAAGCCCTCGGTGCCCTACTTCCTCGCTTCGCCGCGCCGAGGCGATCTCTACGACTGGTCGGGGGTGCCGTCCGCGGTGCGCGGTGAGCCGTTCGCGCCGCCGATCCTCACCGCCGCGTTCGACGTCGAATCGGCCGGCGCGCGAATCGAGGTCGAGCGCGAGGTGGTGCACCGCTTCCGCGACCAAGCGGTCGGCGAGCGCCGTCGACCGCTGCGAGTGGTGCCGGCGCTCGAGCTGTCGGTGGTGCCGGATCGGGTGCTGTGGCCGGTCGGGGCCGATGGCGAGCGCACCTTGCGCGTCACTCTGCGCAAGCACGTCGCCGGCGCGGTGTCGGGGCGACTCGAACTCGAGCCGCCGGCCGGAGGGCCGGCGACGGCACCGGTCCCTTTCGCGCTCGAGGCCAGTCGCGACTCGCGCGCCTACGACCTGCGGCTGGCGAGAGGCGAGCGCGCGACCGACGACGCGGTGGCCGCGGTGCGCGTGAGCGCGGTGCTCGACGGTGGCGGCGTGATGACGGGCGCCTTTCCGCTGATCGCGTATCCGCACATCCAGGCGGTGCCGTCGCCGCACCGTTCCGCGGTCGAGGTCCGATCACTCGAGCTCGAGCTCCCGAAGCTCGACGCGATCGGCTACGTCCGTGGCGCTTCCGACCGCGTGCCCGAGAGCCTGCTCGAGGTCGGCGTCCCACTGCGGCTGCTCTCCGGCGAGCAGATCCTCGATCTCGGCGAGGAGGGTCTCGATCGGTTCGACGCCATCGTTCTCGGCAGCCGCGCCTATGAAGCGGACGAACGGCTCGGCGAAGCGAACCAGCGGCTGCTCGACTACGTCCGCGGCGGCGGCCTGCTCATCGTCCAGTACCAGCAGTACGACTTCGTGCAGCGCGGCTACGCGCCGTTCCCGATCACCATCGCGCGACCGCACGATCGCATCACCGACGAGGAGTCGCCGGTCGAAGCGCTCGCCGCCGAGAGCGCCGTGCTGCGGCGCCCGCACGCGATCGGCGCCGCCGACTGGGAGGGCTGGGTCCAGGAGCGCGGCCTCTACTTCGCGCGCACCTGGGACCCGGCCTATCAGCCGGTGCTGCGCATGACCGACCCCGAGCTGCCGCCGCAGGACGGCGGGCTCCTGATCGCGCCGCTGGGCAAGGGAACCTACGTCTACACCGGGCTCGCGTTCTTTCGCCAGCTCCCGGCCGGCGTGCCGGGCGCGTTCCGGCTGTTCGTCAACCTGCTCGCGCTCGGGAGCTGACTCTCGCTAGATGAGCCCGACGATGTAGGGCAAAAAGGAATGGCGAGGCAGAGACTGGTGCGACTTGTATAGGAACGGAAACCGAGGAGGGTCGGTCGCGGGAAAGAGCCAGGCTACCCGGGTCAAAGGTTGGTAGCGGGGGCAGGATTTGAACCTGCGACCTTTGGGTTATGAGCCCAACGAGCTACCTGACTGCTCCACCCCGCACCTTTGAAGGAACCGCCGCCGTTGAAGGCGGCTCGTCATCTTTGCACACGACCCCCGCCGAGTCAACGCGATGGGCGGGCGATGTCTTAGCCGAGCGATTCTGTCCCTGTTAACTGCCGAGCGATTCTGTCCCTCATGGGGAGAATCGCAATGGGTCACAGAGAGCTGGTTCGCTACCGGGTATTGAGCCTCGTCCTGGAGGGCCAGTTGGCCCTCCAGGACGCCGCGGCGAAATTGGGGCTCAGCGTGCGACAAGCGCGACGATTGCTGCGCGCTGTGGAAGAACGTGATGCTAGAGGTCTGGTGCACGGAAATCGCGGTCGCACTCCACCGAATCGGACTGACGAGGAAGTGCGCAAGAAGGTCCTGGCCTGGGTAGCCGAGGACGGGACCTACTGCGGTCTCAACGACACTCACCTATGTGAGCTCCTGGCCGAGCGCGAAGGGATTCAGATCGGTCGAGAGACCCTGCGCTCGCTGCTGCGACAGGCAGGCTTTCGCGCCAAACGGCGCCGCCGACCACGCCAACATCACCGCCGCCGCGAGCGCAGTGCGGTCAAGGGTCTGATGGTGCTGTGGGATGGCAGCCCCCACCGCTGGCTTGGCCCTCAATGCCCCGAGCTCACTCTGATGGCGGCCGTCGACGATGCGGATGGTGAGCTGCTTGCTGCGTTTTTCGTACCCAACGAAACCACCGAAGCCTATCTGCGCTTGCTACAAGACATCCTGACTCGCCGCGGCGTGCCTGCCTCCATTTACCAGGACCGCCACGGCGCCCTGCGTCGCAACGATGATCGCTGGAGTCTCGAAGAGCAGCTCGCTGGCCGCCAGCATCCCACTCAGGTCGGCCAGGCCCTCGAGGACCTCGCCATCCGAGCCATCTTCGCGCTCTCCCCGCAGGCCAAGGGCCGCATCGAACGACTCTTCGCCACCCTCCAGGATCGTCTTCTCGCCGAGCTACGGCTGGCTCGCATCGGCTCCCTCGACCAGGCCAACCGCTTTCTTGCAGACTCCTGGATCGATCGCTACAACCGACGCTTCCAAAAGCGATCGGCCAAGGCCGGCTCGGCGTACCGACCCGTAGCTCGCCTCGACCTGCGTCGCATTCTCGCTTTCCGCTACCCCGCCACCGTCCTCAACGACAACACCGTGCGGCTCGGCGGCCTGATCCTTGACATTCCACCCGGCCCAAGACGTCGCTCCTATGCCCAGGCGCACGTCGATGTCCGTCAGCACCTCGACGGCTCTTGGACCGTCTACTACCAGGACCAACCCATCGCCAACGCTCCTGCCTCACCCCTCGCCGAACCCTTGCGCTACAGAACTCACCGCTCTAAACGGCGTTCCAAGGGTGCTCCTCAAGAGCACTTCGTCTACCTACC
>DATAFT010000253.1:0-5820 GCA_036257295.1 Thermoanaerobaculia bacterium | reverse complement strand
ATAGTCGTCGTCGCCGATGACTTCGACCCACAGCACCGGCAGCCGCCACTCCGGGCCGGTGGACTGGTTGAGCGAAGCCTCGATCGCGAGCGCGTGGCGCACGCTCGCCGACTCGCTGGTGGCGAGCGCGGGCGAGATCCCGATCGCGGTGGCGCCGGCGGCGACGCGCACGAGCGAGGAGGCGGAGTCTCCCGGCTCGAGCCGCGCGATGCGCTCGCCGTCGCCGTCCACGTAGTAGAGCCCGTCCTCGGTCTCGAGCACGGCCGCCGCCACCCGCTCCTCCACCGTCACCCGCAGCACATGGGGTAGCTCCTTGCGCGCTTCGATGCGGCCGAGCCAGGGGTTCTCCTCGAGCCGGCGCCGCACGCGGTCGAGCGGAAGGGCGAGCAGGTTCGAGCCGAGCTCGGGCGCGAGCGCGTGCTCGATCCAGTCCGGCGAGATGCGCGGGCTGCCCTCGGTCTCGACCGCCTCGAGGGCGAAGGTGTCGCCGTCGCTCACCCAGAACCAGGCTGCCGCCGGCAGTACGAGCATGGGAAGGAAGCGCGCGACGCGGCGCGAGGCGCGCGCCACCATCGACCGCCGGCGTCGGCGCCGCGGTTGGGACGGCCGCAGGAAGGGGCCGGCGGCGCTCATGCCTCCTCCTCGGCCAGCGACCGCGCCAACCGATAGACGTCCCCGGCGCCCAGCGTGAGGATCGCGTCGCCATCGCGGACCTCACCGGCGAGAAGCGCCGGCGCGCCGGCCCAATCGGCGCAGTACGCGACGTTGCGATGACCGCTCGCGCGCGCCGCGGCCACCACCAGCTCCCCCGTCACCCCCGGCAGCGGCGTCTCGCGCGAGCCGTACACATCGGTGACGATGGCCTGGTCGGCGGCGAGCAGGGCGCGCCCCAGCTCCTCGGCCTGATCGCGCGTGCGCGAGTAGAGGTGCGGCTGGAACACCACGCGGAGGCGTCCGTCGCCGAACACCTGCCTCGCCGCCTGCAGCGTCGCCTTGACCTCGGTCGGATGGTGCGCGTAGTCGTCGATCACGGTGGCGCCGCGCCAATGGCCGAGCCGCTCGAAGCGGCGGTGCACGCCGCCGAAGTCGGCGAACGATCGCGCCAGCGATGCGAACGGCAGCCCGAGGCCGAGACCCACCGCGAGTGCGCCCAGCGCGTTCTGCACGTTGTGGGTGCCGGGCATCGGCAGCCGCACGCGCCCGAGCACGCCCTCTTTGGCCGATCTCACCTGGAAGGTGGCGCCGGTGGCGTCGAGCTCGAGCTCCTGCGCCTGGAGATCGGCCTGCGGCGTGAGGCCGTAGGTGACCAGCCGGCGATCGGTCAGTCGCGGCAGGATGCCCTGGATCATCGGATCGTCGAGGCAGAGGATCACCTGCCCGAAGAACGGCACCTTCTGCGCGAACGCGACGAAGGCGTCGCGGATGTCGTCGAGATCGCGATAGGTGTCGAGGTGCTCGCGGTCGATGTTGGTGATCAGCGCGATGATCGGTTGCAGGCGCAGGAAGCTGCGATCGAACTCGTCGGCCTCGGCCACCAGATAGTCGCTCTTGCCGAGGCGGGCGCCGGTGCCGCTCACGCGCAGGCGGCCGCCGACGATCACGGTGGGATCGAGTCCACCGTCGGTGAGCAGGTGGCCGACCAGCGAGGTGGTGGTGGTCTTGCCGTGGGCTCCGGCGACGGCGATGCCGTACTTGAGCCGCATCACCTCGGCCAGCATCTCGGCGCGCCGCACCACCGGCACACCCTGCCGCCGCGCGGCCTGGACCTCGGGGTTGGTTTCGGGCACCGCCGACGAGATGACCACCAGGTCGGCGCCCTCGATGTTGCCCGGCTGGTGCCCCGAGAAGATGCGCGCGCCGAGCTGAGCCAATCGCTCGGTGGCTTCACTGGCGGCGAGGTCGGACCCCGAGACCGCCACGTCGTAGTCGAGCAGGACCTCGGCCAGCCCGGACATGCCGGCGCCGCCCACTCCCACGAAGTGGACGCGCGAGAGGCCGGCGAAGTGGCGGAACATCATCGGCACGCCACCGCCTCCTGAACCAGGTCGGCGATCGACTCCGCCGCACGCGGTCGAGCCATCGAGCGTGCCGCCTGTCCCATGCCGGTCAACAACAGCGGATCGAGCAGCCGCGCCAAGATCTCCGCCAGCGCCGCCGTCTCGACCGGGGCCTCCACGACCGCGGCCGCGCCGGCGCGCTCGAGCGCCTTCGCGTTTCCGATCTGATGCCCCGCCGCGAGCGCGAGCGGAAACAGCACCGCCGCCCGCCCCGCGGCGCAGATCTCCGCGAGCGTCACCGCCCCCGCCCGCGACAGGACGAGATGGCTCGCCGCCATCGCGCTCGGGACGTCGTCGAGGAACGACACCACCTGGGCGTCGATCCCGCTCGCCGCGTAGGCCCGGCGCGGAGCGTCCTCCTTGCCGCGGCCGGCCTGATGCACGACCGAGACCGCGAGTCCGCGATCGCGCCGCAGGCGATCGAGCGCTGCGGGCACCGATTCGTTGAGCGCCGCAGCGCCCTGGCTCCCTCCCAGCACCAGCAGGCGCCACGGCGGCCCCGCCGGCGGCACCGGCGGCGTCGAGAAGAACTCCCGGCGCACCGGCACGCCGGTCTCGCGCGACGGGCAGCGCAGCGCTCGAGCCGCCTGCGGCCAGGCGACCGCAGCCGACGTCGCGATGCGCGACAGCGCGCGATTCGCCAGCCCAGCCGTCGCGTTGGGCTCGACCAGCACCACCGGCCGCCGCGCGAAGAACGCGCCGATCGCCGCCGGCACGCAGGCATACCCGCCGGTCGCCACCACCACGCGCGCTCCCAGCGAGCGCACCAGGCGTGTCGCGCGCACCGTCGAGCGCGCGAGCAACAACAGCGCCGCGGCTCGGGCAAAGAGGCCTCTGCCCGCCACCGCGCTCGCTTCCAGCGGATGGAAGTCGAGGCCTCTCGACGCCGCGATCGACGCCTCCATGCCGGTCGCGGTTCCGGTGTAGCTCACGCGCCATCCACGCCGCTCGAGCTCCGCGCCGACCGCGAGCGCGGGGAAGACGTGTCCCCCGCTCCCACCGCCCGCGAGAAGCGCTGTTGCGGCCCCGACGGGCCCCGGTTTAGAGATGAGCTCCACCACATCATCCGTGCTGCGACACGTTGAGGATCAAACCGCAAGCGGCGAGCGTCGTCACCAGCGACGATCCGCCGTACGAGATCAAGGGCAGCGTGGTCCCGGTGGTCGGCACCAGCGCCACCGTCTCGCTGATGTTGAGCAGCGCCTGGAGCACGATCAACGAGGTGAGCCCCCACGCCATGAACTTCCCGAAGTTCTCGGGGGCGCGGTTGCCGGCGCGCAGGCCGCGCAGGAAGAAGACGACGAACAGCACCACGACGCCGATCGCACCGATCAGACCGAGCTCCTCGGCCAGGATCGAGTAGATGAAGTCCGACTCGGCGAGCGGCAGGAAGTGGAGCTTCTGCACGCTGCCGCCGAGGCCGAGCCCCCACGGCCCACCCGACCCCACCGCGATCATCGACTGCAGCACCTGGAACCCGGAGCCGAGCGGATCCTGCTCGGGATCGAGGAACGAGAAGAAGCGCGCGCGCCGATACGGCACCGCGAGGATGAGGAACCAGAGCGCCGGCAACGCGACCCCGGTCGCGATCAGGACGTAGCGCCAGGAGAGGCCGGCGAGGAAGAGCAGGAGGCCCGCGATCAAGACCAGCAGGCCGGCGGTGCCGAGGTCGGGCTCGAGCAGGACCAACACCACGGTCAGCGCCACCATCGATACGCAGGGCACCAGCACCGCGGGCTGGTTCACGCGATCGAGCTTCCGGTCGATCTGGTAGGCGAGGAACAGCACCACCGCGATCTTGGCGAGCTCCGATGGCTGCACCGAGAGCCCGGAGAGGAAGATCCAACGGCGCGAGTTGTTGAGCGGCGGCGCGAACAGCACGGCCACCAGCAGGAACACGATCGACCCCACCACGCCGTAGAGGTACAGCGGCTTGCGGAGCTGCCGGTAGTCGAGGTGCATGGTCAGGCCCATAGCGGCCAGACCGATCGCCGCGGCGATGAGCTGCTTGACGAAGGGATGCAGCCCGCCGGCGGTGGGCGCCGCCGCCCCGCTCGCCATGCTCGCCGAGTACACCATCACCAGGCCGCCGGCGAGGAGCACGAGCACGACGGTGAACAACACCTTGTCGAACGCCAACTTCTTAGCCATCGCGTTCTCCGTCGTCGAGCGCGCCGACCAGCTCCTGGAACCTGCGCCCGCGGTGCGTGAAGTCGGTGAACTGATCGAAGCTGGCGCAGGCCGGCGACAGCAGCACGACGTCACCACCGGAAGCGGCCGCATTCGCCTCGGCCACGGCACGCTCGAGAGTGGCCGAACGCTTCGCCGTCGCGGCGCCCGCGAGCGCCAGCTCGATCTCGCGCGCGGCGGCGCCGATGAGGTAGACCGCTTTCGCCTTGCGCGCGACCGCCTCGCGCAGCGGCGCGAAGTCCTGACCTTTGCCGACTCCGCCGAGAATGAGGTGCACCGAGCGATCGGGGAAGCCTTCGAGCGACTTCAAGGTGGCGCCCACGTTGGTGCCCTTGGAGTCGTCGTACCAGGCCACGCCGCGGCGCTCGCGGATGCGCCGCGTGCGGTGCGGCAGTCCGTCGAACCGACCGACGACGCGGCGCAGGCTGGCGCGATCTCCACCGGCGGCGAGCGCGAGCAGCGACGCCGCCATCGCGTTCTCGACGTTGTGGCTGCCCACCATCGCCACCTCGGCCACGGCGAAGAGCTCCGCCGCGCGTCCGGCCGAGGCCTCGACCACGGCTCCGCTGTCGAGGTAACAGCCATCCTCGACCGGGCGGCGCAGCGAGAACCAACGCCGTCGCGCGGAGGCAACACCGGCGCCGATCGCGACCGTCTCTGGATCGTCCGCGTTCAAGACGGCGACCGACCGCTCGTCCTGGCGCTCGAAGATGCGCGCCTTGGCCGCGGCGTAGGCCGCGAAGTCGGGGTAGCGATCCATGTGATCGGGAGTCACGTTGAGCAGCGCCGCGGCGTCGGCGCGGAAAGTGCGAACCGTCTCGAGCTGGAAGCTCGAGAGCTCGACCACGAACGATCGACCGGGCGGACCGTCGACCTGCGCCGCCAACGGCTCTCCGATGTTGCCGCAGAGCACGGCGTCGACTCCCGACTCTTCGAGCATCGCCGCGGTGAGCGTCGCGGTCGTGCTCTTGCCGTTCGAGCCGGTGATCGCCACCACGGTGCCGTCGAGGAAGGGGAACGCGAGCTCGACCTCGGCGATCACCGGCAGCGAGCGGCGCTCCGCCTCGCGCACCAGCGGCGAGCTCACCGGCACGCCCGGTGACAGCACCATGCCGTCGATCCCCGGCGGCAGCGGGATTGTTTCGGCTCCGAGCCGCAGCTCGATCATGGGATCGCTCTCGAGGTCACCCAACGCCACGTCGTGCCTCGCATCGACCGCGACCACGGCGACGTCGCGCGCGCGCAGGAGACGCGTCGCCGCCAGCCCTGACTTCCCCATCCCGTAGACCAGCACACGCTGCCATTCGTCATCGCTCCACGGCACCTTCATCGCAGCTTCAACGTCGAGAGCGAGAGCAGCGCGAACAGGATGGCGAGGATCCAGAAGCGAACGATGATCTGCGGCTCCTTCCAGCCCGCGAGCTCGAAGTGGTGGTGGAGCGGCGCCATGCGGAAGACGCGCTTGCCGCGCAGCTTGAAGCTCCCCACCTGCACGATCACCGACAGCGCCTCGAGCACGAACAGCCCGCCCACCAGCACCAGGATCGTCTCCTGCTTGGCGAGCAGCGCCACG
>DATAFT010000249.1:0-3777 GCA_036257295.1 Thermoanaerobaculia bacterium | reverse complement strand
TGGCGGATACCATCTTCGTGCTCGAAGCGGGCAGACTGGTCGAGTCAGGGAGCCATCGCGAGCTCATTACCGCGAACGGGCTCTATTCCCGGCTCTACCGGCTTCACCATCCCGCTTCGGACGCCGCCGAGTCGCCCGCGGCACTCGAAGCGCGGCGCTGAGCAAGGTGCCATGAACACCAGCGAGACCTTCATTCACGCCGGCTTGCCCCGTACCGGCACCACCACGCTGCAGACCCACCTGTTCGCGCGCCACACCCAGGTCCACTACCTGGGTGTGTTCAAGGGGAAGCTGGCCAGGGAACGACCGCCGATCGACCGCTCCTCGCGCGGCCTGACGCTGTTCCGCGACTCGCAGGTCGAGGCGTTGATGAACGAGCTGCTCTTCGACGGCGCCGCCAACCCCGACCTCGAGCGGGCCGCAACTGCCTGGCAGCGGATCTGCGAGGGATCGCCGCGTCCGCGCAAGGTGTGGTCATGGGAAGGGCTCGGCATCGACATCGCCGAGAAACGCGAAGCGCGCGCCGCGAACCTGGCGCGCGTGGTCGGTCCCGCCAAGGTCCTCATCACGCTGCGCCATCCCGTTCGGCTGCTGGAGTCCACCTACTTCCAGATCCTGCGCCGCAACAACAACCCAGACAACAATCCGGGCTGGAAGGGGACGGTCTGGTACCAGCCGATCGACGAGTGGCTCGACGGCCACTGGCTCGGCGAGCTGGAGCCGATCCTCGACTACGCGCGCACGGTCGATATCTTTCGGCGGCACTTCGGCGCCGAATCGGTTCGCGTGCTCCTCTATGAGGACCTCGTTCGCAATCCGGCAGCCTACGTGGCCGAAGTCTGCAGGCTGGCCGGCATCGACGTCGAAGAGGGAGTGCAGCGCACCGCGGGCAAGCTCGAGAACTCGACCTCCGAGCGGTTGGTCGAGACAGTTCGGCGAGCGCGCGGGCGCCCCTTGGGCTTCCTGCGCACGAAGCTCGCGGTCGCGCTCGAGCTCAAAGGTTGGTGGCGAGGGGATCCGGCCGGCCGGGCAGCGCCCACTCTCGACCAGTCCCGGCGCCAGCGCGTCGCCGAGCGGACCCGGGAGGGCAATCGCCGCCTGCGCGACGAGTTGGGCGTCGATCTCGCGCGCTATGACTATCCGATGTAGCCGTCGCCGGAGTCGACAGCAGCGGAAGTCGATTCCAGGACTTCAGGCCCACTTGAGGGCCGAGAGCGATATCTCGTATCCTGTCCTGAGGATCGCTGGGTGTGGCGTAGAGCCTGAGACTCCGAGAACTCGGAGAAGCCCCTGAACCTGGCGATGGCGGAGCCCGCGTGAACCTCCAGCCGGAGCGTCTCCGGCAGCCCGGGCGAGCCACCATCGCGCCACCGGTTAGCACCGGCGTAGGGAAGCGAGACCGTCGTTGATCGCCCCTTCGAGAGCCCGGACCGACCGTTAGCGGCAGTCGCACCCGCTGCGGCTGTAGCGCGCGCCGTTCGAGGTCCGGCATCTCGCCCGCCGTGGGAGAAGAGACATGGCAGTCGCCGAACGCATCCCCCAGACCGCGACCTCGCGCATCACGCGCGATCCGTTCCCGGCGTCGAACAAGATCTACGTCGGCGGATCGCGCTCCGACCTCCGCGTGCCGATGCGCGAGATCCACCTGATGCCGACCCGCCAAGCAGTTGCCGGCTCCCCTCCCACCCGGAACCACCAGGGGTCAGGCGAGGTAATCGAGGTGGCGAACGCGCCGCTGCGTGTTTACGACACCTCCGGTCCCTACACCGATCCCGACGTCGACGTCGACGTTCGTCGAGGGCTCGCTCCGCTGAGGCTGGGATGGATCCAGGAGCGCGGCGACGTCGAGCAGCTCCCCGATTCGACCTCCGAGTACGGCCGACGCCGGGCGCGCGATCCCAAGCTCGCCGCGATCCGGTTCGCGAGCACCTGCCGGCCGCTGCGCGCCGCAGCGGGCCGGTGCGTGACGCAGATGCACTACGCGCGCCGCGGCTTGATCACGCCGGAGATGGAGTTCGTTGCGATCCGCGAGAACATGAAGCTCCAGGAGATCGCCGAGCTCGGCCGGCAGCACCCGGGTCAGGGGTTCGGCGCTCCGATTCCGCGCGAGATCACGCCCGAGTTCGTGCGCCAGGAGGTGGCGCGCGGGCGCGCCATCATCCCGGCCAACATCAATCATCCCGAGCTCGAACCGATGGCGATCGGCCGCGGCTTCCTGGTCAAGATCAACGCCAACATCGGCAACTCGGCGGTCACCTCCTCGATCGAGGAGGAGGTCGAGAAGATGGTGTGGGCGATCCGGTGGGGCGCCGACACGGTGATGGACCTCTCGACCGGCGCCAACATCCACGAGACCCGCGAGTGGATCCTGCGCAACGCGCCGGTGCCGATCGGCACGGTGCCGATCTACCAGGCGCTCGAAAAGGTCGGTGGCCGGCCCGAGGAGCTCACCTGGGAGATGTTTCGCGACACGTTGATCGAGCAGGCCGAGCAGGGGGTCGACTACTTCACCATCCACGCCGGGGTGCTGCTGCGCTACATCCCGCTCACCGCGAAGCGCCGCACCGGGATCGTCAGCCGAGGCGGATCGATCCTCGCCAAGTGGTGCCTCGCTCACCACCAGGAGAACTTCCTCTACACGCACTGGGACGATATCTGCGAGATCATGGCCGCCTACGACATCTCGTTCTCGATCGGCGACGGGCTGCGCCCGGGCTCGATCGAGGACGCCAACGACGAGGCGCAGTTCGGCGAGCTCTTCACCCAGGGCGAGCTCACCCGCCGCGCCTGGGCGCAAGACGTTCAGGTGATGAACGAGGGACCCGGCCACGTCCCGATGCACCTGATCCAGGAGAACATGACCAAGCAGCTCGAGTGGTGTGGCGAGGCGCCGTTCTACACGCTGGGCCCGCTCACCACCGACATCGCGCCCGGCTACGACCACATCACGTCGGCGATCGGCGCCGCCATGATCGGCTGGTTCGGCACCGCGATGCTCTGCTACGTGACGCCCAAGGAGCATCTGGGACTGCCCGATCGCGACGACGTCAAGACCGGCGTCATCGCCTACAAGATCGCGGCGCACGCCGCCGACCTCGCCAAGGGCCATCCGGCGGCGCAGGTCCGCGACAACGCGATTTCGAAGGCGCGCTTCGAGTTCCGCTGGGAGGACCAGTTCAACCTGGCGCTCGATCCCGACACCGCGCGCGCATTCCACGACGCCACGCTGCCGCAGGAGACGGCGAAGGTCGCCCACTTCTGCTCGATGTGCGGCCCCAAGTTCTGCTCGATGGAGATCACGCAGCAGATCCGCGACTACGCTGCGGCGCAGGGCTTGGCGAGCGAAGCCGAGGCGCGCGAGCGCGGGATGGCCGAGAAGAGTCGTGATTTCAACGAGCGGGGCGGTGAAATCTACGTCGGCGTCAAGGAGACGACGTGACCAGCGATGCGCCACGCGACGCCTTCATCGAGCTGCCGCCGCGCGAAGCATTCGCCGAAGAGCGGCACGGCTACAACTTCGGCTTCGTCGCCAACATGGGCCGGCTGCTGCGCGCCCACCCGCGCATCGGGCCGCGCTTCATCGCGTTGTTCGGCGAGATCATGTTCTCGCCGGAGGGCGCGCTCGACCGCCGCGAACGCGAGATGATCGCCGCGGTCGCCGCCGCTGCCCAGGACTGCCACTATTGAACGCAGTCTCACGCAGAGTTTCTGCGTGTCGAGAAGGGCGATGCCGGGCTGGTCGAGGCCCTCAAGAAGAAGAACTGGCGCGAGCTCACC
>DATAFT010000238.1:0-6799 GCA_036257295.1 Thermoanaerobaculia bacterium | reverse complement strand
AGCATGCCGATCAGAGCTTCGAGCAGCGACGTCGTCACCCACTGTCCCTCGCCGCTGCGTCCTCGCTCGTGGAGTGCCACCAGAATGCCGCACGCGAGGTAGAGGCCGGCGGCGAGGTCGGAGATGGCGACGCCGACGCGCACCGGTCCCTGGCCGGGAAGACCGGTCACCGACATCAAGCCGCCGAGGCCCTGCGCGATCTGATCGACGCCGGGGCGATCGCGGTAGGGACCGTCCTGTCCGAATCCCGAGATGCTGCCGTAGACGATGCGTGGGTTGACCGCGCGCACCGACTCGTAGTCGACGCCGAGGCGGTGCTTGACGTCGGCCCGAAAGTTCTCGACCACGACGTCGGCTCGCCGCGCCAGCGCGAGGAAGATCTCCCGCCCGCGCGGTTGCTTCAGGTCGAGCGTGATGCAGCGCTTGTTGCGGTGCAGGTTCTGGAAATCGGAGCCGTGGCGGCGGCCGCCGGCGACGTCGTCGTGCACGCCGACCGGCTCGATGCGGATCACCTCGGCGCCCCAGTCGGCGAGCTGCCGCACCGCGGTAGGACCGGCGCGGGCGATGGTGAGATCGAGCACGACCAGGTCGGCCAACGGCAGCTCGTTCCGCGTCTCCATTTCGCCCTCTCCGCGGTTAATTGTACGTTTCGACCCCGAATGGGCCCGGAATGACGTCCCAGCTGATCGCGATCGCCATCTTCGTCGCGGCCTTCGCCATCGCGAACCTGCGCGGGGTGCACCTCGGCGTCGTCATGTTCGCCGCCGCGTGCGGCGTTGGACTGTTCCTCGCCGACATGTCGGTCGAAGCGGTGCTCGAGGGCTTCCCGATCGCGATCATGGTGCTGCTCGCCGGAGTGACGTTCTTCTTCGCCATCGCTCAGGCCAACGGCACGATCGATGCGTTGATCGGCAAAGCCCTCGGCCGGGTGGGAGACAACGCGGCCATCCTGCCGTTCGTCCTCTTCGCGCTCACCGCCGGCATCTCGGCGATGGGCTCGCCACTGTCGAGCCTGATGATGGCTCCGATCGGAATGCCGATCGCGAAGCGCTACGGGATCGACCCCATGCTGATGGCCCTCGCCATCGGCTCCGGCTTGAGCGCGGGCGCGTTCGCCCCCACCAGCCTGTTCGGCATCGTGACCCGCGGCGTGGCGCAGCGGGCGGGCGTCGAGCTCGACCCGCTCGCGCTGTTCGCGGTCGCGGTCATCGCCAACTTCGTGCTGTTCGCGATCGGCTTCCTGATGTTCGGCGGCCCCGGGCTGGCGAGCCGCCGCGACGTTCTCGCTTCGCCGGCGGTGGCGACGGCTTCGAGTCGCTCGGCCGCGCCGCTCCCGGCCAGGTTCACGACCCGGCAGATCGTGACCCTGTCGTCCATCGTCGGACTGCTGGTGGTCGTGATCGGCGCCTCCCTGGCCGGCACCACCTCGGACATCGGTGTGCTCTGCTTCGCCTTCGGCGCGGTGTTGTCGTTGGTCGATCCACCGTCCGCGAGGATCGCGGTCTCGAAGATCGACTGGTCGACGGTCCTGTTGGTGGGCGGCATCGTCACCTTCGTCGGCGTGCTGCAGAGCATGGGCGCGGTCGACATGGTGGGAAAGGCTGCAACACGCCTCGGCGTTCCCATCCTCACCGCCCTGGCCATCTGTTTCATCGGGGCCCTGGTCTCCGCTTTTGCCTCGACCACCGGTATCCTCGCCGCCCTGGTTCCGTTGGCTCTACCTCTGGTGGCGTCGGGAGAGGTCGCCGGTTGGGCTCTCTTGAGCGCGCTCGCCGTCTGTTCGTCGATCGTCGACGTGTCGCCTTTCTCGACCTCGGGCGCCACGTTGATCGCTACCGCGGCCGAAGAGGATCGTCCTCGCCTGACGTCGCTCCTCACTCGCTGGGGCCTGGCGATGATCGTGATCGGCCCGATCGTCCTGGTGGCCGTGCTCGTGCTGCCGAGCGCCCGCTAGTCGGGCGCGAAGAACGTCGCCGGCTCTTGTTCAAGCTCGAGCTCTCGCTCGAGCGTCGAGGATCGCCTCGTAGCCCTCGCGATAGGTCGGATACCGGAAGCGGTAGCCCGAATGACGCAGCCGGACGCTCGAGCAGCGCTTGTTGGTGTCGCCGCGCGAGTCGCGCTCTCGTTCTGCCGCGACTGGCGCTCCCGTCAAGGCGACTCCCAGTCGCGACGCCAGCCAGCGAAGGACGTCATTGCGCGCCGCCGGCTCGTGATCCACGCCGACATAGAGGCGCGCCGCGGCTTCGGCGGGCAGATCGATCAGGTGGACGATCGCGCCCACGGCGTCGTCGAGGTGAATGCGGTTGGTGAAGCGATTCGGTTCGGGTGACAGGGTGGCGCGACCGCTGCGGACGGCGTCGACGAGCGACTCGCGGCCGGGGCCGTAGAGCCCGCCGAGACGCAGGGCGATGGCGGGGAAGCCCGACTCGCTCAGCGTCGATTCGCCACGCAGGACGAAGCGTCCCCGAAAGTCGTTCGGAGCGGTAGCGGAGGACTCGTCGACCCACTCGCCGCCGCTCTGGCCGTACACGCTGGTGCTCGACAGGAGAACCACGCGCGGCAGGCGGTTGGTCAGCGCGTTTGCGTGCAGGGCCTCGAGCACGTTCGCGAGCCCGCGCACGTAGGTCCGCTCATACGACGGTTCGTCACTCGCTTCCGGCGCGGCGGCGAAGACCACCGCGTCGAGCGTCGACGGCAGCGCGGTGAGAGTGGCCGGGTCGGCGAGATCGGCGGCGATCGGTTGCAGGGGCGGCGGCAGTCCCGAGGGGTGTCGCCGCAACCCCCAGACGGCGTCGCCGCGCCGCGCCAGCGCGAGGCCGAGGGCCGTGCCCAGCCAACCGCAGCCCGCAATGAGGATATGCCTCACTCGCTGAGAGACGTCACGCAGCGGATGCGCCGTCCTCGGCGCCAGAGTGATGACTAGCGCAGCGAATGGTATACACCATTCGCGGAGCTAATCTGCGATGGGCGACTCGGCGCCGGCCGAGGGTTCCTGGTAGTAGGGGTTGGTGCCCGCGGCGTGGTCGGTGGTGTCGAGCACGTCCTTCAGCTCGGGGACCGCTTCCTTGATCATGACCTGCACGCCCTGCTTGAGCGTGACGTCGACCATGCCGCAGCCCTGGCAGCCGCCGCCGAAGGCGATATAGGCGACGTCGTCGCGGACGTCGAGCAGCGTGACCGAACCGCCGTGCGACGCGATCGACGGGTTGATGCGCTGGTCGATGACCTCTTGCACCTTCTGGGCGCGGTCGTCGCTCCACATCGAGTTCGGGTTGTCGAACTTGAAGCCGCTCTCCTGGAGGCGGATCACGAAGTCGATGGTCGAGCCCTCGAGCTTGGGAGCGCTCTTCTTGTCGACGAAGATCTTGAAGTCGCCTTCCTCGACCACCAGGTCGTCGGGGAGGTTCTCGCCCGGCGCCACCAGGTCGAGCGAGTAGCGGAAGCCGGCCGGGCCTTTCCCGGTGATCGCCACCCGTAGACCGAGTCCCTTGCGCTCCTCCTCGGCGATCGCCGCGAGGATCTGTTCTTTCGCCATGGGCGTGATGCTGAGCTGCATGGAACTCTCCCTCGGTGCCAGTTTACCGCAGGGGCGCAGGCAAGCGGCTCCCCTACTCCTTGTAGTCGACCAGCTTGTCGCTCGGAATGAACGCCCGCAGGGCGTTCGCCGCCCGCTCGATCGAAACCAGGTCGGTTCCGTCGATGGTGAGCTTGACGCGATAGTCGACCCGGTCGGTGACCGGGTAGCTGCCGATCGAGACGTCGGAGTGGAGCTCGGCGACGCGCGCCATCGGCTGCGCCAACTCCCCTTCGTCGCAGGTGGTGTACACGGCGCGTGAGATGAAGGGCGCCTCGCTGCCGCGCAGCAGCTCGCGCAAGCCCGGCAGCTTGAGTCGGAAAACCTTGGGCAGTCCAGGCAGGACGAACACGTTCTCGATCAGGACCGTCGGCCAGCGCACTTCCTTCGAGCTGATGAGCTGCGCGCCCTCGGGCAGGTCTGCCATCAGCAGGTGGCCTTCGGTGCAGCGCTCGCCGAGCGCGCCACGGATCATGGACTCGAGCTCCGGGGAACGCACCAACCGGCGGCCGAAGGCCTGCGCCACGGCGCGATGGGTGACGTCGTCGTGGGTGGGGCCGACGCCACCGGTGGTGAACACCAGGTCGTGGCCGCGCCGCAGGAGGTCGAGATCGGCGGCGATGGTGTCCACCTCGTCGCGGCAGATGACCACCCGCTCCAGCGAGATCCCCAACTCGAAGAGCTCGGTCGCGAGCTCTCTCATGTTGGTCTCCTGGATCTTGCCGGTGAGGATCTCGTTGCCGATGATGAGCGCGGCCGCCGTGCGGGCCATCGCGACATGATACAGCGGGCGGGCGGGCGAAGGACCGGTTCGGTGTCGGGCACGGCGCGGGAACGATGTCCGCTCGGCGAACGTTCTCTAGACTGCCCGCGGAATTGAGTATCCTCTCGAACGTGGATATCGAGGCCCCGATGACCGTCAAGCACCGCTCTCCGATCCTCACCCTCTTGCTCATCTTCGTCACGGCGATCGCCGCTCTGTGGCCGGCCGTCGTGGCCGCCCCCGCGGCAGCACCGCCCGCCGACCCCTACGCGCTCGACCGCACGATGCCGGTGGACGAGTCGGTGCGGATCGGCCGCCTCGACAACGGCCTTCGCTACTACGTCCGCGCCAACCACAAGCCGGAGGCGCGGGCGGAGCTGCGCCTGCTGGTCGACGTCGGCTCGATCGTCGAGGACGACACCCAACGCGGCCTCGCCCACTTCGTCGAGCACATGGCCTTCAACGGCACCCGCCGCTTCGCCCGTCACGAGCTGGTCGACTACCTCGAAGGCATCGGCATGCGGTTCGGGCCGGACCTCAACGCCTACACCGGCTTCGACGAGACCGTCTACATGCTGCAGGTCCCGACCGACGACCCCAAGATCCTCGAGCGCGGCTTCGAGATCCTGGAGGACTGGGCGGGTGGCGTCGCGTTCGATGACGAGGAGATCGACCAGGAGCGCGGCGTCGTGATCGAGGAGTGGCGCGGGCGGCGCGGCGCCAGCGCCCGGGTACAGGACCAGCAGTTCCCCGTCCTGTTCAAGGGCTCGCGCTACGCCGAGCGCATCCCGATCGGCACCGTGAAGGTGCTCGAAGGCTTCCCACACGGCGAGCTCACGCGGTTCTACCGCGACTGGTATCGGCCCGACCTCCAGGCGATCGTCGCCGTCGGCGACTTCGACGCCGTCCAGGTGGAGCAGACCATCCGCGAGCGATTCTCCAGCTTGAAGCCTCCGAGCCAGGCACGCGACCGCATCGTGCCCGATGTCCCCGACCACGACGAGACGTTGTTCTCTATCGTCACCGACCCCGAGCTCACGCGCACCCGGGTGAGCGTCGCGTTCAAGCGCGATCCCGAGCCCGACGCCATCGTGGCCGACTACCGGCGCGTGCTGGTCGAGTCGCTGTTCTTCGCGATGCTCGACGGTCGTCTCGGCGAGCGCACGCAGGAGGCCTCGCCGCCCTTCCTCGACGCCTCGGCCAGCGGCGGCTCGTTCGTGCGCTCCAAGGACGTCAACATGCTGTCGGCTTCGGTGGAGGAGGGAGGTCTCGACCGCGGCCTCGAGGCGGTCCTGGTCGAGGCCGAGCGGGCGCGCCGGCACGGCTTCCTCGCCAGCGAGCTCGAGCGCGAGAAGACCGGCCTCCTGCGTGGATACGAGCAGGCGTGGGCCGAGCGCGACAAGACCGATTCGGGCGCCTACGCCAGCGAGTACGCCGGCAACTTCCTCGAGGACGAGCCGATCCCCGGCATCGCGTTCGAGGTCGAGGTGGCGCGCCGCTACGTCCCCGGCATCACGCTGGCCGAGGTCAATCACCTGGCCGAGAGCTTCCTGCAGAAGAACAACCGGGTGATTCTGGTCGCCGGTCCGGAAGTGGCGGGCGTCGCCAAGCCGACCGAGGCGCAGCTCCTCGCTACCTTCGAGCGCGTGGCCGCTCTCGACGTGCCGCCCTGGAAAGATCGCGTGGGAGAGGGACCTCTGCTCGCCGCCGAGCTCGAGCCGGTCGAGATCGTGGAGCGCAAGCAGCGCGAGGACATCGGCACTACCGAGTGGCGGCTGGCGAACGGCGTTCACGTCATCCTCAAACCCACCGACTTCAAGAACGATCAGGTGATCTTCGGCGCCTACAGTTTCGGCGGCCACTCGCTGGTCGCGGAGAAGGACTGGGTGCCGGCGATCACCGCGGACTCCGTCACCGCGATGGGCGGCGTGGGCAAGTTCGGGTTGATCGAGCTGCAGAAGGCGCTGGCGGGCAAGGTGGTCCAGGTCTCGCCGTCCATCGGCGAACTGACCGAAGGCTTCTCCGGCGGCTCGTCGCCGCAGGACCTGGAGACGCTGTTCCAGCTCGTCTATCTGTATGCGACGCAGCCGCGCAAGGATGCCGAGGCGTTCGACTCCTATCGCGTGCGCATGAAGGGCATCGTCGAGAAGCGGGAAGCGCGACCCGAGACCGTCTACGAAGATCGCGTCAACGAGATCGTCACCCAGGGCCACCCGCGACGCCGGCCGTTCACCACGGCGCTGCTGGGCGATCTCGACCTCGATCGGTCGCTCTCGATCTACGCCGATCGCTTCGCCGACCTCGGCGACGCCACGTTCATATTCGTGGGCGCCTTCGATCTCGCCAAGATCGAGCCGCTGGTGCGCACCTACCTCGGGAACCTGCCGTCCACCGGCCGGAAGGAGACGTTCCGCGACGTCGGCGTCGTCTCGCCGCGCGGTGTGGTGGTCGAGCGCGTCTAC